>JALVCY010000283.1 GCA_027009605.1 Saprospiraceae bacterium | reverse complement strand
AACGGACTAGAAGCAAAATTATTAGGGGCTTTAGCCCCATTCGGTTACCCAAAAAAATAAAAAAATGCGGCTAAAGCCGGCTTCCCACTTAGTTTTGGTCCGTCAGCTAAAGCAGACGGTAAAAGCTAAAGCAGACGGTAAAACTCATTTTTCACGGGATTTGTCAAAGAACCTAATATTTAAAGGTTAAGGCTGATAACCAACAAGTTTTTCTACTTTTTTCTGCAAAGATAGCAACGCCTTGCTTTTCTTAACCCTGCGAAACGGCTTATATCTCAATTACTTTCAACAGCCCGTGGCGCAAATTTGCTTCGCCCATTTGCTATATAACCAAATAAATTTGGTTGCTACCTAACGGGCGACAACTTTCCAAAAGTTTTAAACTTTTGAAAAGTTGAGTCCGCTCCGAAAAGTCCACTTCGCTAGGAATTAAAGCAATGAACAAAATTTTATTTTGTTTACCGCAAGTCTCCCTAATGTAGGGAGATTTAGAGGGTTAACCATAAAGGAGCAAACAGAATAAAATTTTGTGGTGCCAAGAGTAACCACTACATCAGACTTTTCGGAGCAAGCTCAAAGTTCAAATAAATTAATCTTGGTCTTACAAAAAATGGCCGTTTTCATAGATTAATTGACCATCGGCATAAATTTGCCCGCCTTCTTGCATGGGTTTTATCATGTCCCAATGCACCGTGCTTTTGTTTTTGCCGCCGGTTTGAAGATAAGACTGGCCTACTGCCATGTGGATGGTGCCTCCTATTTTTTCATCAAAAAGAATGTTTTTTGTAAATCGGTCAATCTGATAGTTCGTACCGATGGCCGCTTCCCCAAATCTTCTTGCCCCTTCTATGGCAAATATCTTATCTAAATACGCTTTGTTGGTGGCTGCATCCCAGCTTTCGATGAGACCGTCTTTGACTTCCAATCTAATATCCGTTAACTCTACGCCTCCATGAAAAGCATAGGGAAAATAAACATGGCCATTTACCGAATCTTCCACCGGTGATGTATAAACTTCACCGGAAGGCATGTTGGTTTGTCCGTCTGAATTCATCCATATCCGTCCTTTAGTGGAAAAGGAAATATCCGTCCTGTCTCCTACATAACGTACTGTGGTACAACTGTTTAGCAAATCTACTGCCTCTTGCTGACTCCGGCGCACTTCCAACCAACCGGCCTTTGGGTCTTCATCAAAAAGCCGGCAAGCATTAAAAACAAAACGCTCATAATCCTCCAAAGACATACCGGCTTCTTGGGCGGCAGCCTGCGTTGGATATTGGCATAGATTTCTTTTCAAATCCCGGGTGGCAGTTCTTTTAAAGTACTGCTCGGTTATTGGAGCCAACGCTTTTTGCCGCAAGGCGGTCTTTGCGGCATCCCAGTTTTGGCTCTCTCTCAAATTATAAGGTGCCCGGATAAATAAGTAACCGTCAAATTCATCAAAAGCTTTCTTCTTCAAGGTGGGCAGGTAGTCTAATTGGTCTCTATTCGCTTCCGCATAAAAAATATTACTTTTCCCGCGAAAATCTAAATCAAACTCAACATGCGCTCCGGCTCTTAAACCCGCCCGATAAACTTCCCGCAACAGCGGCTCCGCCAAAAAAGTGGAGGCCACAAAAATCCGTTCTCCGGGTTGTGCTTCTACACAGTAATTAATGAGTAAATCGGCATACTTCTCTAGTACGGTCATTATTTTTTAGTTTTTCTTTTTCTTCTTTTTGAAGGGATTCCACTTATCTATGGCATCCTTTCCTTTCTTGATGATATCATCTGCTTTTTCTTCGCCACCGGCTTTCTTAATGACATCTTTGGCCTTGTCCGTTACTGCGCCCCCAACTTCTTTTCCTACCTTTTTGATGGCTTCATCCTTCGCTTTTTTGGCGGCTTTTTCCGCTTCGGCTTTGGCTTTGGCTTTGGCATCGGCAATCCTTTTATCGGCTTCGGCCTTGGCTTTGGCCTTGGCATCTTCGAGTTTTTTGTTGGCGACGTTTCGTAGGGAATCTTCTGCTTGCTTGGCCATTTCCTTGGCTGTATCCTTGGCGGTTTCTTCCAAAGATTCGCCGGAGCCGCCGAGTAGTTTTAATTTTAATTTAGGATTGTCCAACATCCCCTTCATATTCACCTTTACATTGACGTACTTACTTTTTTTGATATTTACGCCTAGTTTAGACGCTTCACCGCGCAGCCAATCCATCCCCTTTCCGGCGGCTGCACCGGCTGCGTTATTTTCCATCAACTTTCTTGGGATTTTCAATATCATATCGACATTCATCCCTTCACCAAACCTAGTAAAGCCAGTGACATTCATGTTCATACCTTGATAATCAATATCAAATGGCTTTAAGGTCAACTTCCCGTTTTCTATATCAAACCAATTCTTAGTATCCTTCAAAGAAAGCTTTTTAACGGCATTGACATTAAGACTAGAAGCGAGTTTTTCTAAAGGTTTTAGCCCGTCCACTTTTCCCCGAATCGTCTCCAACAAACCGGAGGCAGTCAAAGAGCTCAAATCCGGCATCATATCTTCACCCAACACCCCATTGATATGTAGTTTCGTATTAAAAATACCATCTATAAATTTTGCCACCGGAGCCAGCTTCCTGAAAGTCATCATTTGGGCATAAATCCTTTTGAATTCCATTTTTTGTAAAGCATAATTAAAATCAAATTTCGGAGACGTCTGATCCTGTGTATTATACTCTCCGTCCAGCCCCATTCGCCCGCCTAAGAACCCTGCGGTAAAATCATCAAATTTCATTTTATTATCCGCCATTTTAATATCTCCGTCCACATTGGTTAACAAATAATCTTCGTACTTAATCTTCTTAAAATCTCCGGTAATATTAATATCCATTCCATCGGGCACTAAGAAAACCGCAGACTCCGTTCCGGCATCATTAGTTCGTCCACCTTTGGCCGGGTCTTCCATGAACTGATTGACATTCAAGTAGTTAGAAGCTAAGTACAAATTCCCATGCAAGACCTGATTCTCAAATAAATAGCCAAATAAATTGGTCAATTCCCCTTTTCCCGAAAGGTCACTGTCACCAATATTGGTACTCCAATTCTGAATATTCACTTTTTCCGAAGTAGCCTGCCCTTTGAATTTTGAATTCTTCAAAGTATATTGGTCATAAAGAATTGTCCCTACCGATGCCGTCATATCAAAATCAAACCGGTCAAATGGTTTTTCTTCCGTACTTTCTACGGATGCCGTCGGGCTTGTTTCTCCGGTCGTCATCCACTCGTTGACATCGAAGGTATTGGAGGTAATATTGACCGTTCCTTTCATGGTCTTTTTGGGCGAAATATAAGCCAAAATATTATCAATTCTTGCGGAGCCTTTCAAATCAGATTTTCCTAGTTTCATATCAAAATTGGGCACTTCTACATACTTCGGAGAAAACCGCATCTCCGATTGATGAATCACTACTTTAGGCAGGTCTTTGGCATCATAGACCAAATCCTTAATCGCCACGACTCCATCCATATTTACATTTTCATAATCTCCTTGATCCAGCTGAGACATGGCGGCTTTTAGGACGACATCCGCATTCAGAATACCGGACATGGATTTCACCCCTTCCATTGGCCAAGCTTTCGCAAAATTAGCCAGATTGATGATTCCTTTCACTTTTGTATCAATATTCGGGTCGGTCATGGGCTTGGACAATTTCAAACGCCCTTCAACCGGGTCTTGCCCAACTTTCAACTTAAAGGTAGGCATATCGACCGTCAGCCTGTTCAAATTACCTTGGGGTTTATGAATCTTAGCCTTCAAATTGATTCCGGAAATACCCATCGGCAAGTCCGGATATTTCACATCTCCGTTTTTTACATCCATTGCAAACTTCATGGCGGGATATTCATCATCAGGGCCCATATTCCCTTTGACTGTTCCATTTAAGGCAAAGAAGCCATTGGCTTTCACTTGCTCAAAATCCTTGACATAAGCCGCCGGCAGGATGGATAATAAATCCTTAAACCGGTTGCTCGGTGCCTTAAAACTCATGTCCATTTTTATCACATCCTTGGGCAGTAATTGGACAAACCCATCTACCAAAAGCTTCAAATTATTGAGTTTCAGATCATTTTCTTTAAGTGTATATTTGGCGTTTTTGGTGTCGATATTGAAGGTGGCCGTCAAGTCTGTATTGATTTTAGACAAGTAGGTCATTCCCCCGTATTTTAGCGTAAGCGCATCCGCATGAGAGCGGGTAATCAAATCAAAGACCGATTCTGTAAAATGCCCTTGCCCACTATGATTCAGGTGCTCCAATTCCATAAAATAGTTGATACTTCGATCATCATAGACTAGATGGCCGTCATTGATTTCATAAGAGCTCAAATCCAAATTAAACTTAGTTTCCGGCTGAGGGGCATCATCCGGTGCCGGTTTAGAGACATTATAATTGGCTAGGCCTTCCGGCAAAACAAGAATATTCACTTCGGGCTCATCCAAAACCACTTTTTTAATCGAAACCGGCCCGTCTTTGGCGTTCATCGCCGACTTCAAATCCATGGTCAAAGATGTATTTTTCGCTTTGTACAAAGGCAAACCGGCAAATTCATCCTGCCCGATGAGAGATAAATCTTTTAGCGTAAGCGTCAAATTGGGGAAATTGCGCAATATGGAAATATCCACATCTTTAAAGTCCAAAGTCGCATTCATGGTTTCATTGGCGGTACTTTTGACGGCGGCCACCAATTCATCCTTGAAAAAATAGGGAATGGCGACCACAGCCCCCACCAATAAGATGACGAATACCATAAAAATGATAAAAATCCTTTTCATTACTTTCTTTGCTGCCATACGATCTTAATTTGGTTTTTTGGATTCAAACGAATTGGTTTTCGGAAGTCAGTTTGGTTTGTTTTCCGTTTAAGCCATTGATTATCAATCTAATTCGTAGTAAGATAACGACCGATTTCTTGACCTAGTGTACTATAAAACGAATAACCGCCAAAACGAACATCCCTCCTTCTACAGAATTACGGACAAACGTACAAAAGCCCTAGGATAATATACGTGAATGTTTAAGATTTGGTTAAGGATGAAGGCCGGACTTTCCGGCGCAAACACAAATTGTTCAACCACATAAAAAAGCCTTCTACAGAAGACTGAAGAAGGCTTTCTTTGAAATTGGAATTGAATTAAGATTAAATATCGTGAAAAATCCTACGATATCTAAATTATCTTGGTTCATTAAGATTTCGCAAATATAAGCTTTTTCGACAACTTTTGAACAAAATCTCTAAACAGAATAAAATTTGGTGGTTTTGTATCAGAATACTTTTCTGAGTGAACTCAAAGTTTAAAGTCCGGGTACTTTCCGGAGCAGGCTTATCCGTATAGCGGAAAATGTCGCATCATATCTACAATATTACTACGAACTTCTTCTATTATCTTTGAATGATTAGGATGCGTTAAAACCCGATCCATCCAATCCACAACCTGTACGGCTTCCTTTTCGCCTAACCCGCGAGTCGTCATAGCCGCCGATCCAATCCGTATTCCGGAAGTTACAAAAGGCGACTCCGTATCAAACGGCACCATGTTTTTATTGACAGTAATACCGGCATCGCCCAACACTTTCTCGGCTTCTTTTCCGGTAATTCCCTTGGAGCGTAAGTCAATGAGCATCAAGTGGTTATCGGTACCACCGGAGATGATTCCATAGCCGCGGTTGACCAATTCCTGCGCCATTGCATGGGCATTTTTGATGACCTGTTTTCCATATTCTTTAAAATCCGGCTGTAAGGCTTCATGAAAAGCCACTGCTTTGGCGGCAATGACGTGTTCTAACGGGCCGCCTTGCATGCCGGGAAAAACGCCGCTATTCAGGATGCCGGACATTTTGCGCAAGCTGCCTTTTTTGGTGGTCAGCCCCCAGGGATTTTCAAAGTTTTTGCCCATCATGATGATGCCCCCGCGGGGACCGCGCAAGGTTTTGTGCGTGGTGGATGTCACTATATGGCAGTGCTCCATCGGACTTTTCAACAAACCGGTCGCAATTAACCCCGCCGGATGCGCAATATCCGCCAACAACAAAGCCCCTACTTCGTCCGCAATTTGGCGAAAGCGGGCATAATCCCAATCCCGGGAATAAGCAGAAGCACCACAAACAATCAATTTGGGGCGCTCTTTTTTGGCTATTTCTTCCACCTTATCCATGTCAATGAGCCCGGTATCCGGCTCCACACCATAAAAAGAAGCCACGAAGTGCTTTCCGGAGAAATTGACCGGAGAGCCATGCGACAAATGCCCGCCATGCGCCAAATTAAAGCCCAAAATCTTGTCCCCGGGCTTCAAAACAGCTAAAAAGACAGCCGCATTCGCTTGTGCGCCCGAATGTGGTTGCACATTGGCGTAAGCCGCACCAAACAACTTTTTGAGCCGATCAATGGCCAATTGCTCGACCTTATCGACCACTTCACAACCACCATAATAGCGTTTTCCGGGGTATCCTTCGGCATATTTATTGGTCAGGCAGGAGCCCATGGCATCCATTACCTGCTTAGAAGTAAAGTTTTCGGAAGCAATGAGTTCTAAACCATCCTGCTGGCGGCTCAACTCTTCGTTTATCAGGTCAAAAATGGCTTGATCTTGGTGCATAAGTCGTGTTTTTCTCGTTTTTTTAATGCGGGCGCAAGGTAGTGTATTTTTTTAAGATTAGGAGTGAACCGATGTGAATCTCCAAGCAAATAATCCATAGTTGTCAAAAAAAATGCATATTTGCAGCAACAATGCCTAATTCATGATGGAAGAATCCTTTTCTACCCCGATATTACTCTTAATTTTCAACCGGCCTACTGCTGTCGAAAAGGTCATACAAAACCTGCGTGCCATCCAACCAGCCAAAGTATATGTGGGAGCGGACGGACCAAGACCAAACAAACCGGATGATTCTGCAAAGTGTGCTCAAGCAAGAGATATTTTAAAAAATATTGATTGGTCATGTGAAATAATCACTCTATTTCGGGAGAAGAACATGGGCTGCCGCAATGCTGTCCATGAAGCCATCGATTGGTTTTTTGAGCATGAAGAATCCGGTATTATCCTAGAAGATGATTGCGTTCCGGATGTATCTTTTTTCCCTTTTGCAACGGAGCTTTTGGAGAGATATAAAGAGAGTCCCCAAGTAATGCATATTGCGGGTGACAATCCTATTGAAGACTTAACTCATTCATTACCGGAAAGTTATACATTTGTTTCGATGCCCTTAGTATGGGGCTGGGCTACTTGGCGGCGGGCTTGGCGAAAGATAAATTTATCCTTAGAAGGTCTAGAAGATTTTGATTTTAAGCAACTTAGTTTGGATTCGCTTTCGCAAAAATACCTTGCGGAAAAATTTGAAGCCACCCAAAAAGAAGAGAATGATTCTTGGGCGTATGCTTGGTACTACTCCATTCTTCAAAACAAAGGTATTTGTATTTTACCAAAAGTAAATCTCGTCCGTAACATTGGATTTAATGAAGAATCCACCCATACAACCACATCAAACAAAATTAGGGAACTCAAAAGCCAAAAAGTCCCATTCCCCCTAACCCATCCCGAGAGCATTAAAGTCAGCCACGAAATTGAGCAACAATTATTCTATGCGGCCCAAAAAACGAAGATGGGATTATTAGGTCGTTTTTGGCTACCCAAATGGCTGCGACTTTTTTTTGGTGCTAAAAAATAGATTCCAGTTTGTTTGTTTTCCTGAAGTCCAATATCTTTGGTGAAGAAACTAACATAACAAACTGCATACATGATGAAAACAATTATTGTTTTTTTATTTTTTAGCCTAAATTGCATCTCGTTGTTCTCCCAATCTTCAGTACACGAAGTGATGGCTACATCGGGAAATTCGTATCAAACCAACAGCATCCAAATTGATTGGACTCTAGGAGAAGTAGCCATTTCCACTTTAACCGGCTCCGGTTCATTGCTCACCCAAGGATTTCACCAACCTCACTACCTCATAACGGCCATCAACCGGCTACCGGCAGATTATGGGCAAATAAAAGTGTACCCCAATCCGACGACCGACCAGTTAAACATTGACTTTGCATTTACAAAAAAAGAAAAAATTGAGCTTGTGCTTTTAGATTTAACAGGCAAAGTGATGCTAAAAAACACCATTGTCGGACAGACCATAAGCAAAAACATCTCCCTTGCCACCTTACCAAGTGGTACTTATTTCCTAAGCATGAAAATAGGAAATCAAATCTTTTCTCAAACACACAAAATTCAAAAAGTCAACTAATGAAGTCTATCCTAACATTAACAGTATTCCTTTTATTAGGAACGGGCCTATTCGCCCAAGCACCGGAAGGTTTTAATTACCAAGGAGTGGCTAGAAACCTAGCCGGACAACCTTTCACCAATGCAGACATCGGCATGAAGTGTTCTATTCTACGGAATTCACCAACAGGTACGGTCGCGTATAGCGAAACACATAAGGTACATACCAATAACTTGGGTCTGTTCCAGTTAGAAATTGGTGCCGGCAACAACCCTATTGGTACGTTTTCGAGTATTGATTGGGGAAATGGAAGCTATTACTTAAAAACGGAGATTGATTCTGATAATAATGGCAGCTATGAGTTATTGGGTACAAGTAAACTGCTGAGTGTCCCTTACGCCTTATATGCAAAAAATACCGGACTTTGGCATTCCTCAACTATGACAGATGGAATCCGGCATCCCGGCTCTGTTATTGTTGGTACGGATACCTACACGGATGTTCCACTTTTGGTTAATAATACCGACCCCATTATTCAATTTAATCAAGAGACTGCCTTAGCTTATTTCAATCGTACGGTAAATAACAGCCGTGCTGCCCTTGGTATTTATGGCTATCCGGATACAGATAAAGTCTTACCACATCTGCGTAAATCATCGATGATTTATGCCACTGCTGATTCTGATAACTTAATCCTATGTGCGGCAAATAGTGGTGGAGCAATAAGATTTATTACGGACGAATGGACTAATCCGAATTCAGAAATTGTTAGCATTACCCAAAAAGGCATCGGCATCGGTGCAAAAAACCCAAAAGCCAAAGTCCACGTTAAAAATGGTGACATCTATATTGAAGATGCCGCAAATGGTGTGATTATGACTTCGCCAAATGGTCAATGTTGGAAAATGACTGTTAACAATTCCGGACAACCTGTATTCACTTCTGTCCCATGCCCTAACTAAACCTATTTTTCACACATCAAACCACGAATAACACATGCTATTCGTGTTTTTTTTTATATTCAGTGCAACCATCTTTCAAAAATCATCTCATTTATCCCAAAACTTCATGACAAAAGCCCTTTCATCTCTCCTATTCTTTCTTTTTTTTGCGCAAGCCCAAGCCCAAGCGCAAGCCCAAGCCCAATCCAATCCTTTCTCCGGAAAAATCGTCAATCCTTCCGGAAATCCCGTGGATGTAGCCAATATCATCTTATTGAATCAAAAGGACTCTTCTTTTGTGGACGGGGTCATCACTTATGACGGAAATTTTACCATAATCGCATCCAACCCATCCGGCCAACTGCTCCAAATCACCTCGCTTGGCTATCAAGATGCTTGGGTGACATTAGCAGATTATACGGCAACTGCCAATATCGGTATCATCCAACTCACTGCTGCCAGCGTGGCCATTAAAGAAGCCGTAGTCAAGGCCAAAACACCCCGGTTTGAGCAGAAAAACGGCATTTTACAAGTCAATGTGGAAAATACTTCCCTTAGTTCGACCGGCTCGGCGGTGGACGTGCTCAAGAGTACGCCCGGCCTTTATCTGTCCCGAGACGAAGAGTCCGTCCAAATGTTTGGGAAGGGAAAGGTCAAAATATTTTTGGATGGCCAAGAAGTCCAGTCTATGGACATCATCAAAAGCCTGAATTCGGAAGAAATCGTCAAAATCGAAGTCATCCGCAATCCATCCGCCAAATATGACGCAGAAGGCAAAGGCGGTGTCGTCAACATCATCACCAAAAACAGCCAATTGGAAGGGTTTCTCGGCAATATCCTAGTCAATACCACTAGAGCCACTTACAGCCGGGCCTACCTGAAAACCGACTTTTCGTATAAAAAAGGGAAATGGGGCGTTTTCAGCTCCTTCTCTTGGAATCCATATAAGACTTTTAAAGATGAAGAGTTTACACGAATTATTACCCAGCCTACATCTACTTTTAAGCTCAAAAACAACCTTTTAACGGACTATCAATCTTGGAATAACAATACTTTTTCTACGAAAGTATCTTATGCGCTCAGTAAGAAACATAGCCTAAAATTGGGCTATCGTGCCAAATTAGACTACTCCAAATCCAATACCACCAACAAAAACATCATCTTTGAAGGAATCAACCAAATCCAAGAACTGACCACAGACAATAACGCCAATAATGACCTACTCTACGGCATCACCGACTTGCAATATAGATATGCGGACACCTTGCATCGAGCCCTTACGCTGTCCGTAAATCATACCGGCTACCATTCAGATAAAACTAGCTTCATCGAAGAAAAACTAAGCAATTCAGGTACGCTTCACCGAAAAAGCCAAGCGGATGGCAAAATCCAAATTTGGATCGGTCGCTTGGATTATGAGCAACGCTTATTCCATGATTTTCTAAAGGCCGAAGTGGGCACCAAATTTTCCCAAACCGCCAATAATGCCCATACGGATTTTTTCGTAAGAAATAATCCTAATGAAGCTTGGCGTTCCACCGGACAGATAGCGGATGCCATCAATTATACGGAAAAGGAAACGGCAGTCTATACCGACTTGACCAAAGAAGCCGGCAAATGGACTTTTAAAGCCGGTTTAAGGTATGAAAATTCCGATGCACAAGCCCATTCCGCTTTATCCGGTAATTACTACGATACGACTTATCAAAACTTCTTTCCATCGGCATTGGTGGAGTACCGGTTTACGGATGAGATTGTGGCCAATCTTTCGCTAAGCAAGCGGATTGAGCGGCCGGATTATTCTGATTTGAACCCATTTGTGGACTATTTGGATTCTTTTTCGATTCTGAAAGGCAATCCGCAGCTAATCCCGGAGATTAAAAATGAGATTGAATTTAACGGCAGTTATTCCGGCTATCCGTTATTGACGCTTGGATATTCGTTTACCCAAAACCCGATAGAGATTACGGTGGAATCCGATGCGGCCAATCCGTTGGTCAATGTAGGTATATTCAATAATTTAACGTCCGAAGAGAAGTATTACGGGCAGGTCATTTTGCCTTACAAAAACAATTGGTGGACATCTGCCAATGGATTTGGCTACTCCCGGCGGTTTATTATCGATGATATATTCAACTCCGGCAAGACCTTTCGGAAAGACGAAAAATATGCCTTTAGCTACCAGGACTTCAATGTCAAGGATTGGAATTTTGGGGCGCAATACACTTGGTTTGGGCCGGGTTTAGAAGGAATTTTTGAGTATTCTTCCGGTTGGTTTGTCAATCTATGGTTGGGCAAAAAATTCTTGGATGGCAAGCTCAGTGCCCGCCTAACCGCCAACGACATCTTCAAATCCCAAATAGTCACATCTCATTCGACTATTGGCCATCTATTTGTGGAACAAAAGGCCTATTATGATAGTCGGAGAGTCCGGCTTACGCTAAAATACAAGTTTGGGCACTTGAAAAATAAAGTGGATATTAAGACCAAAAGTAGTGATGAGCTTAATCGAATCAAACTATGAGCTTACTCCTAAAGGTATTCTGCTGTAAAATTACCAAATTTTATTCTGTTTGGAGATTTTGTTCAACCTGCCCGATGCAGGCGGGTCGTTCAACTATTGAGTCCACTCCAAAAAGTCCACTCCGCCAAAAAAAAAGCGATGAACAAAATTTTATTTGGCTACAATGCCTAGTGCAGCGTGGTGTCGCTCCTACGGAGCTATATCCCTACTATTTTAGTCTTTTACCAAGATATCGCCCCGATGGGGCTCAGGCTTATGTATTTCGGCTATTCAAATAAAATTTTGTGGGCTCAAGAACAAACCACTGCACTCGGCTTTTCGGAGCAAGCTCACTGTCCAACTGTTCAGCAGGGTAAACGAAAGAAAAAAAATAGAATATAAAAATATCTCAGACTGGAGAGTAAATTAGTGTACATAAAGTTGGAATTTAACTTATTGACAATCAATTCCTTAGTGATTTCTTAGTGGCAACTTCGTGTCCTTAGTGGTTAGGCCTTACATTTTTCCTTACCACTAAGAACACTTTAGATAACACTAAGTTTACACTAAGAAACACTACAAATTCTTGGCTTCAGACTGCTAAAATTTGGGTGAGAAATAGTCCACACATAGGCCAAATATTATAAAAATTTTCTTTCGCTTACCCTGATTGTTCAACTGAAATTGCCGGAAGCGAATTTAAGAATCGAAGTTTGACCCAAACTAGACACTTTCAAAAAAACCGGTCTTGGTATTTTTGCGTACTTCGTTCCAGTTAAAATATCTGCCGTTCATGGCCACATAGACACCCGG
>JALVCY010000282.1 GCA_027009605.1 Saprospiraceae bacterium | reverse complement strand
GGAATCCTACCATTTCCCCGATGGTCGCATCATCTATAAAGGAAAAGGAAAGGACCTCCAAATTGACTACTACGAGTTCAAAATCACCGACCACCTGGGCGATCTGGCCGTCACCTTCCGGGAAGCTGATGACGGCCAACTCGAAGTGCTCCAGCGCCACTATTACTATCCCTTTGGGATGAACTTCCACCTGCAAAATCCGGTGATGAACACCCCCACCGAAAACCGCTACCAATACAACGGCAAGGAGCTGGAAAAGGATATGGGTATCAATCTGTATGACTACGGGGCGCGGTGGTATGATGCGGCGGTGGGGCGCTGGACGAGTGTGGATCCGCTGGCGGAGAAGGCTCCAAGTTGGACTCCGTATCGTTTTGGTTTTGACAGTCCCATTAGATTTTTGGATATAAATGGCTTGTGGGAATGGGATCCCTATGGGAATCTTGTTGCTCAGAAGGGGGATCAATCTTATTCGTTAGCCAAATTCTTGGGAACAAGTCAAAAAAATGCAATGCAAATTTTGAACAGAATTGGGATCAAACCAGATTATAAAGGTGTATTGAATTTAAAAGCAGGTCAGGTCATACCTAAGAAAGATTTATGGGTTATGACACGAGAACCTAAGAGCGGTTTAATGGTAAATTATACGGCTCAAGCTCTTCTTCATTATTTTCAGGATAATGGAGAATCAGCCGATGTGGGAGATCGGTCTACGTTTCAATTGTTACACTCTGCTAAATTTGAAGAGTGGCATAAACGAATTACTACAAAGAAGAAAGTGGATGACGGTTTTTTTGCCATCGATCTTACATGGGAAGACGGTTCTTTTCATATTGGGCATACTGGTGTAGATTATAAAGTGGACTATTCAAACAGTAATAGTCATTCGGTTACTTACACTTTGTTTACGAACACGAATCACCACTCGTCTATCAAAACGGATGGTTTTTGGGATCCTCTTTCTGACTTGGAAATTGGCAATTTAATCAAGGCTGATGGGCCTGGGCCTAACTTGGAAGTTCCCGGTGGACACCCCTTCCCATATGAGACACGGAAAGTAACTTACTTTTTTAAACCTGTAAAATAAAAAAATATTATGCTTAACTGGGTAATCAAAAGGATACGCTGGGTGCTCCTTTTGTTTTTGTTAAATTTTGTAAATTATTTAATTTGGGATAATATCGGATACAAATACGGAGTCGGCTCCTTGTCGTTTGGCACTTCTATCCCTTATGGTGTGTTTCCGGTTTATTCAGGTTCTTTTCAGTTGGCGGAGGGTGATGGTTTTTATATTATTGGGCCTGGATTCAAATACCGTGAAATGGATTTTAATATATATGATATTTTAGGTTATGGCTATAACGATTCATCCATTGTTGTTAAGTGTACAGATAGTTTGAAAAATCTCCATTATCTTATGACATGCGAAACGGAGTATATGCTTGAGAGCGGCATTCCCTCACTAAGTTTTCAGGAGATACCAGAAGATGTGTATTTGAAGAAAAAGAAATATTATAAATGGGTCGTTTTGGATGATAGTTACGTGTTAACAATCACAAGGATAAAAGCTTTTTCGTTTCTGGGATCCGTTGTCTTCGGTTTTCTTTTGTTGCAGTATTGGGTAAGGAAACGTCGAAAACAAAAGCCCTAGGCCTACTGAATCAAAAGGGACTTTTAATGTAGAAGCGCTTCCTTGAAAAGTCCAATATTTGGTGGTGAATTATTGAAAATTATAGGAGCTGGAAAAGGATATGGGCATCAACCTGTATGACTACGGGGCGAGATGAAACTAATGGTGTATCGGTTTAGCTGTATAACGGTGTAGCGGGAGCCTGCATCATCTGCAATAGCGATGACAAGAAACCAAAAGTTCTCTACTACGAGTTCAAAATCACCGACCACCTGGGCGATCTGGCCGTCACCTTCCGGGAAACTGATGACAGCCAACTTGAAGTGCTCCAGCGCCACTATTACTATCCCTTTGGGATGAACTTCCACCTGCAAAAGCCGGTGATGAACACCCCCACCGAAAACCGCTACCAATACAACGGCAAGGAACTGGAAAAGGATATGGGCATCAACCTGTATGACTACGGGGCGCGGTGGTATGATGCGGCGGTGGGGCGCTGGACGAGTGTGGATCCGCTGGCGGAGAAGTATGCGGGAATTTCTCCATTTGCTTATGTTGCTGCTAACCCAATAGCATATGTAGATCCAGATGGAAGAAGATTCTATTTTGCTGCAGGTGCAGGACATGATCCTGAAAATACTGGATATATAGGTAGAATGCTTAATATTTTTAGAAGAGCAGGAATTAGAAATCCCGTAGATATTCAAGCTCATGGTTCAAAAGTAAGTGATGTACTATTTACAGTTAGTAGTAATAGAACTACACCATACTATAGTCAGTATATTACGCGTATATCTGGAAATCCAACGATGGGTCCAGGAACAATTGTGGAAACATCTTTAGCAAACCCCGATTGGAGAATTACTCAAGCAGTTTCAAAAATAAAAGCTGATTTAGCATCTAATCCATTAGAAAATGGAGAACAGTTCAATTTATCTGGGTATAGTACTGGTTCAGTTACAATGGCACAAGCAGCATTAATGTTGGCGGAAGAAGGACAGGTAATAGATAACTTAGTGTTAATCGGGACATCAATAGAGGAAGATTCTGGCTTGTATAAATCATTACTCAATAATGAAAATATAAAAAATGTTATTCGTGTAGATATCCCAGGAGATAATGTTCAAGATGCCAATTTCGAGACACTTATGAGCTTTTACAATCTAGGAGATAGTCATCCACACTTTAAATATGCATTCGGGAAGAAGGCTGAGGAAAACACCAAACAATTAGCTAATTACTTGAAAGAACAAGGAGTGAAATGATTCATAATTCCAGTATAATAAAAAGCATCGTTATGATGATTCTTAGTATTATTCCAATACTTGTAGTTAAGTTTTATCCCGTTGTTGATTGGGTAAGTGAGCCTTTAATTGTTTGCTTTATTATGTTCCCAATAATATTAATAGAGGTAGTGTTATTTTTAGTGATATTAAAAGGAAAGGCAGTAAACTTAATGCTTTGGGGTCAACTTGTACTTACAATAATTCTATTTTTGATAATGGTACATTATTTAAAAGTTCACTAAATGTTAAAAGCCTTTCCGTAGTGTAGGGCTTTTAATATTTACAAAAAAAAAATAGCCTGGAATTTGCTATTGGCAAGAAGAAAGATATGTTGTTAGTACATAAAGATATTCTGTTGAAACTGAAGCAAATGAAGTATTTGCGGAAAAGGCAAGGAGAAGGTATAGATGTTATATTTAAGTATCTGAAAAAAACTATTAATGAAGGATAAGGAGAAAGAATCTCAAGAGAAACGTGGACGAATCGGATACGATAGAGATTAGTTTTTTCAATTGAAACTTCTTAAGTTGAAAATAAAAAGAGTATTAAATCGTTAGTCTTTTATTAAGATGAGAAGTTATCTTTTAAATTTATTGAAGTATAGAAGTGGTGTAAGGGAAAGTAAAATTGTAGTAAAATATTGTTCAGATGTTTTTAAGTGTAGATCCGCTGG
>JALVCY010000281.1 GCA_027009605.1 Saprospiraceae bacterium | reverse complement strand
CCGTTCATTTGGCTTTGCAGGTTGAGACGATTTTGGGTTTTTGTTTGGGATTTTACTCATCATTTGATATTTGGGATTCTGATTGGTTTTTTAGTTGAAGAAGTTGATTCGCTCGCAGGCTTCGCTAGTTGATTCGCTGCGCTAGTTGATAGATTTGGGCTTTTGTTTGGTTTTTTACTTCATCATTCGATATTCGGCATTCTACATTCGATATTCTGCAAGTTTTTTTGTCTTTGGTCTTTTGGGCGCGCCGGTGGCGCTTTTGGTCTTTGGCTTCAGTGGTGGTTTGTTCTTGGCTTTGTTGCCGGATGTTTGACTTTTGTGGTTTAGGGAGTTGAAGAAGTTGAATCGCTCGCAGGCTACGCTAGATGAAGAAGTTGAGATATGGGGTGCAAAATCTAGCGGGAGTGTTATGCCCAAGCCAACCTGTCCAAGAAAGAATGACATAAAAAAAAACTGGAATTTGTGTAGTGAACGTGGCGACTGAAGTCGCCGTTACAGGAGCTTAGAAGTTATTTGGCAAGGTCTTGTACGGCCTTTTTAACTTCTTCCAAAATTGCCGGCTGCATGTCATTCATGATTTTGATTAGATCCGGTAATTTTTCAAATCCTTGTTCTTCTTTGGCAATTTGTTCGATGGTTTTGTTGGCGGTTGCCATTTTTTGATTGCCGACAAAAGCTAAGGTGGACTTTAGCTTGTGGGAAGCATTTTTGATTTCTTTATAATTGCTGACGCTAAAGGCATCATTAATTCGTTTGATTTCGGAAGGCAATTCATCAATGAGGATAGAGAGCATGGTCACTTTGGTCTCATTGTCTTCTTCAAGGAGGGCATTCAAGTAGTCAAGATTAATGAATTGGTAGTTGTTAGGCTTCGGCATGACTCTGGTTTAGTTGAGAAAGAATTTTTTCGTAAAGAATACCGGGGTCAAATGGCTTGACAATAAAACCATTGAGCTGATACTCCTTGTGTTTGTCGCCTTCTTGAATTTGCGCATCAGCGGTCATCGCAAGAATCGGCAGGTTCTTTATATTTGGTTCCGGATGGTTGCGGATAGCGGCGGTGGCTTCATATCCGTTCATCACAGGCATATATAAATCCATTAGAATGACATCAAAATCTTGATCAATCAGATTAACGGCTTCTTGGCCATTATTGGCAATCACAATTTCTAATTCAGGCCATCTTTTGGCCAATAGCTTCTTGGCCACCAGTTGATTCATCTTATTGTCTTCAACAATCATAATCTTTTTAGGATTTACAATAACTATGCCTTGTTGGGGGACTTCCTTATTTTTTTCTACTTCGGTCTCGCCTAATTCAAGTACCAAATCAAAATAAAAAGTGGAGCCTTCATTCGGTTTACTGGTTACCCAAATCTTTCCGCCTTGCTGCTCAATTAGATTTTTGGAGATGGCGAGTCCGAGTCCGGTGCCTTCAAAAATACGAGTTTTGTGCTTGATTCTTGTGAAAGATTCGAAGATGGCGTCTTGTTTTTCTTTTGGAATTCCGATGCCTGTGTCCGAGATGGCAAATTTAACCAAAACCGTATCACCCGATTGTCCTACCAAATTACAACTGACTTTGACTTGGCCTTCATCGGTGAATTTGACGGCATTTCCGGCTAGATTGTAAAGGATTTGGTTTATTCGGAGTTTATCTCCTTTTAGGATTCTAGGGAGGTTGGGGTCGATGTATAAATCAAGTTTTACATTTTTATTGACGACTTTGTAAGACAGATTATGGACGGTGCTTTGGAGCAAGTTGTGGATGTCAAAGTTTTTATTCTCAAAGACGATTTTTCCATTTTTTAGGGATGAAATATCCAATATGTCATTCAAAATGCCTAATAATTGCTCCGACGAATAGTGAATAGAC
This sequence comes from Saprospiraceae bacterium, assembly GCA_027009605.1. Classification (GTDB taxonomy): domain Bacteria; phylum Bacteroidota; class Bacteroidia; order Chitinophagales; family Saprospiraceae; genus HyVt-613. The sequence continues at coordinate 1,716 of JALVCY010000281.1, read as the reverse complement.
TTGAGATAGTCCCGTTGTTCTTGGTTGAGATTGGTGTCCAAAAGCAGGTTGCTCAGACCGATAATGGCATTCATCGGTGTGCGCATTTCATGGCTGATGGCGGCGATAAACTGCTCTTTTAATTGGTTGGACTCCATTTCGAGAACTCTAGTCCTTTTAATTTTTTCGGCCATTTTTCGTTCGGTAATATCTCTTAGAATGCCGGTGTACATATCCGATTCGTCTGAGAAGTAAACGACGGAGAGCAGGCAGTTGCGGACAGAACCATCTTTGCGGATGACTTCAATTTCTTTATTTTTGACCGGTCGTTTGTAGCCAATGTCAACCAATATTTTTTGGATGCTATCGTTGGAGAAAAAATGATGAATATTGGTATTCAATAGCTCTTCAGCGGTGATTCCAAAAATTTCTAAGCCGGATTTATTACATTCTTGGGGAAGCCCTAGGGTTGTACTCAAATAAATGCCATCACTGGAATTCGCAAAGATGTCAATATATTTTTGGTGGGTCTCTTCGAGTAGTTCATCGGCTTTTTTCCTTTCGGTAATGTCTTGTACTATTCCGCGAATTTCGGAAGGAGGATGTTCGGTCGAAAATTTTTCGATGGTCAGATGAAAGTATTTTCTCTCCTTGAGCACGTCATCTTTTCCCGAAAGGGAATAAAGGATTTCAGAGTCCCATTTTTTTCCCGCAAGGGCATCTTGAATGGCTAGTCTGATTTCTTTCGATAAAAAAGTAGCTAGTTCTTCACTTAAAGGATGGCTGTCAATCCAATGGAATTCTTTAGACTCCCATTGATAAGACCAAGCCATGAGCTTATTTAGTTTTTGAGCCCATCTCAAATTCTGTGCTCGGGTATGTTTGACTAAAGCCAGCTCAATTTTGGTCAATAAATCATCACTATTAAACCGACCCTTTACCAAAAAATCTTGTGCTCCGGCTTGGATGGCTTCTAAAGCTAATTTTTTCTCATCTAGGCCTGAAATCGCAATAATATAGGCATCACTTGTAGCGGCTAGTTGTCGGAGAAGGCGGAATTTGGGGCGGCTATATTCTCCCACATCCATTAAAATGACATCCGGGGCATCAGATGAAGCCGAATCAATAGAACCGGAAATAGAGACAGACGCCTTCAAATGAGCATGATTTTCAAGCATCAATTGGAGCAGGCGAGCATCCGCAGCATTGTCTTCAACAATTAGTATATTAATGGTGTCTTTATTTTTCATTCAGTAGATGTCATCCATACCCTAAAAAATGATACCAAGATATGGAATAAATGAAAAAAAAGCGCTGAACAGAGCGTAAAAGTGCCTATTAAGTCTATTTTTGATGTATAAATTGTTTTTCTATAGGGATATAGAGCATTTTGACTTCTTCCTTTCGGACTAAAAAGATGCAGAAAAACTTTTTGGGGTCTTTATAGACTTTGCGAAATTGGTCAACAGCGGTTTGATTCATGATCTTTTTGGTATAGAATTCTTCTAAGGAAGATACATTTATATTCCATATCTTGCCGTATTCTTTTCCGTCAATTAAGGGGATACCGACTTTGAAGAAGTCTTGCGATGCTATAAAAATAGGATATTTGGTGATGCCTTCCGCCAAAATAGTCCGGCTGGCTTGCACTAGAGTGGGAGAGTAGGCCTTCAAGGCATCTAACAAACTTTCCGGTATCAATTCTTTAATCATGGTTTTTTTTTTTTTTCGCAGTTT
>JALVCY010000280.1 GCA_027009605.1 Saprospiraceae bacterium | reverse complement strand
GTGTACATATTGCCTAATGAGTGATAGATCCATGCCAGTTGATCCCTGATGTCGGAGCTGGGCAGCTCATTAAAAATGGCTAAGGCCTTTTCATAGAACTTTTTTGCTCCATAAAAATCGCCTTGTTTTTTTTCTAGTTGATATCCATACAATAAAAGATAATCGCCTAAATACTTTTTTTCACGATGAGTCCTAGCTAAACGAAAAGGCTTTCCATTGCTTGATTTTATATTCTTATAAGCTAAAGTACTAAAATCTGACAGATTTCTTGTAGAACGGTTATACAAAGCCAACCAAGTCGAAAGGCTATCCGCCCTTTCACAACGCTGAGCCAACTGAGCCACTTCACTAACATATAAAGCAGCATTTTCGGAAGTCACTTCTTTTAAACACAAACGAGAAACGAGGGAATCTAGGGACAATTCCCGGCTTTGAGCCCGTAACTCTCCGGATGAAAAACTTAGAGAAATCACCATCCCCCAAATAACGACTACCCCAAATTGTTTAATAAAAGCCATGCTCCTTCGTTCCTTTCATTTTTGGACGAAAGAAACAAAAAGCACAGCTTTTCATTTTTTCATCCTACTTCAATATTTTCCTAACAACTCCTAAAAATACAAAAAATCCCAAAGCAAACAACAATCCGTAACAAAATTTATTATTTCCGCTTTCGCAAAAAGCGTTATTTGACTGAGAATCACTTGATTTTGCATCCAAAAAAGTAATCAACTCCTTTTTTGATTCTTTATTTTGTGGCTGGATGGGTTTTATCTTCTCTGTCATTTTGGGCTCAAAATCCCCAAACTGCACACTAGCTTCTAAAGGCTTCAAATCATCAAAAGAGACTCCGGGCTTAGACTTTAGCCTGAATTTCAACCAGCCCTCATGATAGGCCTTCCGCAAAGAATCATCCGCTGCCGTAATTAAGGCCTTTGTGACTGTCCAATGCCCCTGTCCGTCGTACTCAATCCCATCTAAATTTTCAGAGCAATCAGAAGGCGACCACTCTATTGTCTCATACGTATCCGGCAAATCCAAATTCACCTTCACCTTTCTAACCAGAGATTTTCCGGAAGCGTCGTTGGTAAAAGAAATCATACCTTCCATCCAATAAGCCCCATCTTTGGCTCGCTGATCCAATGCTTGAATAGTCATCGTATTGGGATCATGGTCTCCTTCCAGCTTCATGGCAATATACTGTGCATCTACTACTTTGCCCCCAAAGCCCAAATTGGTCGCCCGGCTGGTCTTATGCGATTGTGCAGCCGGCGAATCACTTTCAAACACCAATAAAATGGGAGACGTGTAGGCTTTATTCGGCTCTGAGACATATTCTTTCAAAATATCATTGGTCGCAAACTCTGCAAAAAAGTATTGCTCATCCTGTTTCATCTGAACATGCCACTCTAAAGAATCGCGATACGTATGCCCATTAATTATCCGAGTCCCCTTATGATGCTTTTCGTCATTAACGGCGCCATAGCTCAAGGTCTTGGTGTAAGTGAGCAGAGGACTCATATTATCAACTACTTGTCCATTCTTTCGGATTTCACCGTTAAAGTACAATTTCACTACTCCATTTATCGGTGCAGCGTTCATGGATTTGACCTGACGAATACTGATAACCCCGACACTTAACTTATCTTTGTAACACCATTCGTCCTCAAACCAATTGATGTCAATAAAATTATTGCGTGCGACCATCGACTTAGGCAGTTGAGCCGGCATGGCACTGCTCGGTTCAAAATGTGTAGGTGAAGAAACTAAAAGCGGGGGCGGTGGTGGCCCATTATCGTATCTCTCAACAGCATAAACAGTCGTTACATAATCACCCTCTTCTGCAAAAGTATGCGTAATCCGGCTAGATGGATGCTCTTCGAAGGTGCCATCACCAAAAATCCATAAATAATTATAACTTAGGCTTTTTACACCGGCGATTACTGTAGAATCAATGGGCTGAACACCATTGGCATCCTCCATATAAAAAGAATAGGTAGGTTTGTTGGCACTATTAATTTTTAAGGCCATTTGCCCATAGAGCCCCCCTATGAATTGATAAAAAATGAAGATAAACAATATCTTCCGAAAAAGAATTCTGTTCATAATGTAAGGTTTTTAATGTGTGAATAAATACAAATCCCAAAAAAATGTAGTAGTTTTGCCACAGAAATGAAGGCTTGGTTGATTTTTTTCATCTCCGTTGTTATAACCACTCACTAACAAATACCCAAAACCACTAATTTGTAACCCCTTGGTGACTAACTTTTTTTATGAAAGATAGAGATTTAATAAATGGACTGCTAAATGACGACAACCAAGCATACGAATTGTTGTCTGCGCAAGTGCTACCAATGTTGACAGCTTGGATTGTTCAAAACAACGGCACGAAGGAAGATGCTGAAGAACTTTTTCAGGACAGTATCGTCACCCTTCTTCACCAAATTAATATCGGAAAATACGCTTATCAGAATAAGCTAAAATGGTATCTATTTACAGTACAAAAAAACAGTTGGAAAAAAAAATTAAGAAAAATTTTAAAAAACAGGGTCACATCTAGGGCCTATTTGGAATATATAGGCAACAGCGATGTCGAAGAAGCTGATCAAATTGATGATCGACGTCTCATTTTTAAGAAAAATTTTTCTACGCTCTCCGCTAAGTGCCAAGAACTTTTAAACATGCGCTTCAAAGAGATCAGCTACGAAGACATCGCCTATTTGTTAAACTATTTGAATGCAGATGTGGCTAGAGCTGCCAAATACAGATGCATCCAAAGACTCATTAAGAGAATCCTCGAAGACCCGGATTCTCCTAAAAACTAAAAAGTATTAAATTTAATTACAATGAACTATTTTGAACTCATGGAAAAGTACCTATCCAATGAAATGACTCCTTTGGAGCGGGCTAATTTTGAACAAGAAATGAACACTAACCCACGGTTAAAGGCCGAAGTAAACACCTTCCGGGACATTGAATCTTTTGGTCGGATAGAAGCCATGGTGGCTAGGCAAATGAAAAGAATGGCCGGCCAAAAGCAGGTCGCAAGACCTACCCTACGTCATAGAGCTTCCCACCGAATATGGGCTGCTGCAGCCGTTTTTGTTTTACTCTTACTTGGCTTCTTTTTGTTTCGACCTTCCCAAAGCCAACTTGAAACACTCCTTCAAGACCCCGTTTATGCCCAAATTAAAGGCACCCAAAAGAAAATAGACAACGATATTGCCTTAGCCTTTAATCAAAAACACTTTGCTGAAGCCATTCCCTTACTTTTGAAAAAAACCGAGCAGAATCCAAAAGATTTTCGCACAATGTTATTTCTGGCTATTAGCTATTGCAACATCGACGAGCCCGAAAATGCTCTTAAATACTTCGATAAAATCTTAAAAGAAACCGCCATTAATAAAGACGAAGCCAAATACTACAAAGCCGCCTGCCTTGTTAAACACAACCACCCCGATCAGGCAAAGCCCATACTTGAAGATATTGTTAAAACAGATTCCGGAAAAATGAGCACACTTGCCAAAAAGTTACTGAAGCTCTTGTGAGTGGTGAGTAGTGAGTAGTGAGTAGTGAGTAGTGAGTAGTGAGTAGTGAGTA
>JALVCY010000279.1 GCA_027009605.1 Saprospiraceae bacterium | reverse complement strand
TAGGCATTTTTGTGTATGTTGAAGCTACAATTTTTGAAGCGTAGCTGGGCTACGTGAGAAAATTTTAGCAAAAACAGGCGCAAAAAGGGCATTTTTTGACCAAAATAGTGGGTATCTAAATAGTTACTAAAAAACTACCGAAACCGAATCGCCTTAATAGGAGATATCTTATTCACCAAGTAAGAAGGTAAAACCAAACTTATTAATATCACCGCTACTACAATCAAATTTAGCATCAAAATATAGGGATAATTAAGGTCTATCGGAGCATAACTCAAATAGTAATGCTCTTCATCTAATTTTACCAAATGAGAATATTTCTGTAAATACGCCAAGCCAAAACCCAAGGTATTGCCAATCAACAAGCCATATCCGATAATATATGCCGCTTGATAAATAAATATTTTCCGCAAGGTCCAACGACTGCCCCCCAAGGCCGACAAAACCCCTATCATATTCGTCCGTTCCAATATCAAAATCAACAACGACGTAATCATATTGACAATAGAAACCACCAACATCAACAGCATAATGACCCGTTCATTTACATTTTGGAGCTTCAACCACTCAAAAATAGCCGAAAATTTGTGTTCTATCGTCTGAGCATAAAGATTATTCGGCAATACTTCATAGTACAAAAACTCTTGCATCAAATCCAAATCATCCAAATCATCCACATAAATCTCTAAGGTACTCACTTCATTGGACTGCCAGTGCAATAATTGCTGCAATCTACGCAAATCCACAATAGCGACTTTCTTGTCAAATTCTTCCAAGCCCGTCTTATACAATCCACACACCTGAAACCGCTTGCGCATCTGCTTGCCTGCTTTGACAAAATAAATAATCATCTTATCCCCTACTTTGAGTTGCATGCGGTTGGACGTTTGCACGGAAATCAAAATATCTTCGGACACCGAATCCTGAATAGCCGGCAATCGCCCCGCTTTCAAATAAGGCGCCATATATTCCCAATCATAATCCGCACCAACGCCCTTGAGCACAATCCCTTCGATGGCCTTTTTGGTACGGATAATACCGGGTTTGTAGATGGTCCCAAAGACACCGGCTACGCCCCCTTTGGTCTGATGCTCCACACCTTCTACGTCCTCCACAACAATATCACGCATCCCCAAAATGACCTGCTTTAGTGAATCCGTCACCTTCATAGGCACTTCATCCAAAAACCGTTGCGCACCAATATCGGTCACGTGCATGTGCCCCCAGAAGTTAAACATCCGGAAGGAGATTTCCCGTTTAAACCCCCCAATCATCGCCGACGCCAAAATCATCACCGTCATGCTCAGTGCCACCGTAAAAATAGCAATCCGCACGATAATTCTGGAAAAGGACGACTTTTCAGAAAAGGCAATACGTTGGGCGATAAAATGCGAAAGATTCATATTTTGCGCAAGCAGATTAGTGTAAGCAAGCCACAAAGCTAAAAGAAGTTAGGCAAAAGAAGTCTTTTATTATTCAAAATCATCACAGAAACGTTTATTTTCCGGAAAAACAGCTACTTTTGCACACTATTTTTTAGGTAACTACTCAGCAAGGATGCTTTGGAGATAAAAAAGAGACTTTTTTAGCCAAAATGATTCGTGCTGAGCAGTTGCTTTTTTGGTAACAATAAGAATTATGGACTTTTTAGAAGAATTGACTTGGCGCGGACTCATACACGACCAAACTCCGGGCATCGAAGAAGAACTCGCCTCCGGCATGAAAAAAGGCTACATCGGGTTTGACCCCACCGCTCCTTCCATGACCATTGGCAACTATGTCCAAATTATGTTGCTCAAATTTTTCCAATTGTCCGGCCATCAACCCGTCGTTTTGATGGGTGGCGCCACCGGTCGTATCGGCGACCCTTCCGGAAAAGATAAAGAACGAACCCTAAAGTCTTACGACGAACTCGACCAAAACTTGGCTCACCAACAAAGTCAGCTGATGAAGTTTTTGGACTTTGAAGGAGTTGAAAATAAGGCCATCATCGTCAATAATCTTGATTTTTACAAAGACATGAACGTCTTGGACTTCTTGCGGGACGTCGGCAAAAATCTAACCATCAACTACATGATGTCTAAGGATTCTGTCAAAAATCGTATCGAACGGGGGCTCTCCTTTACAGAATTCAGTTACCAGCTTCTCCAAGGCTACGATTTTGCAAAAATGAACAAAGACTTAGGAGTCACCGTCCAAATGGGGGGCTCTGACCAATACGGTAATATCACCGCCGGCATCGAAATGTCTCGAAAGCTCAATGGCTCCAAAGTATTTGCCGTTACCACGCCTTTGTTGACCAAGGCAGACGGCACCAAGTTTGGGAAGTCCGAGGGCGGCAATATCTGGCTAGATCCCCAACTCACTTCGCCCTATAAGTTCTATCAATTTTGGATTAATGCCAATGATGCGGATGTGCCTAAATTTTACAGATATTTCAGCTTGCGCAAAAAAGAAGAAATCTTGGCATTGGAAGCCCAATATCAAGACGATCCCCAAACGCTAAAAAAGCTGTTAGCGGAAGAATTGACCATTCGGATTCACTCTCAAAAAGATTATGAATCTGTGCTGAGAGTCACCCAAATCCTTTTTAACCGAAAGGCATCCCAAGCTCAATTATTGAGTTTGGAAGCCAAGGATTTGGAATTGGTCTGCCAAGAAATTCCTAGTTTTGAAATCGACAAAGAAGACTTAACCCAAGGACTAAGCATCGTTCAACTCCTTGCGGAAAAAACCAATATTCTATCTTCCAACGGGGAAGTCAGAAAGGCCATTAAAAATAACGCCATCTCTGTCAACAAAGAAAAAATAACCACGCACGAAGCGCACATAGACACGTCACAACTACTTCACAATCAATATATTATGATTGAAAACGGTAAGAAAAATAAATTCATGCTCTTCACAAAATAATGAATACTATGGCCAAGTTCTATCAAAAAAACAATCTACAGCTAGGTATTGGGATTGGCTTATTGCTACCCGCCATTCTTTTCTACGGCTTGCATGGCATTTACAAATTATGGGCAGAAACCGGCAACTTGCAAACCAACATCAGCACCGGCTTTAGAGAACGGACCATCGCCCTACTGGCTATTGCCATCGACATCATTCCCATGCGTTACTACCAAAAGAATCGCTATTGGATTGACAGCATGCGCGGTGTGACGATTGCCATGGCAGGGCTCTCTGTTCTTTGGATGGTTTACTTTATCCCCGACCTTTTTTGATTGCCTGCGTAATGGGCTTGGAACTTCCGCACCTAGCCCTCTAAATCCCCCGGGAAGGGAGACTTGTGGTAAACCAAATAAAATTTTGTTCATCGCTTTAATTTCTGGCAGAGTGGACTTTTCGGAGCGGACTCATTATGTGTAGCAAAATAGATTTTCATTATCGTCGGTTTTAATTTTAACCAACGGACTAGAAAAAAGATAAACTTACCCCGAATCCCCAAAATATTTAAAGACTTTTTTCATGAAATCCCCGTAGGAGTTTCACAAGGAAACCCCCTACGGCCTTTAAATATTTTGGGGAGTTGGTAGAGCCAAATTTATTTGGCTGAAATCTCAGACCATCTCCCGAATAAATTCGGAAGTACCTAACT
>JALVCY010000278.1 GCA_027009605.1 Saprospiraceae bacterium | reverse complement strand
AAAACTGCCCATTTCGGTGAAAATGTCTTATTATTTTGCGGATTTGGCCGCTTTTGTCCGTAAGGTCGCTAATAGTGGCGTGCAAGGCGTGATTTTATTTAATCGCTTTTTCCATCCTGATTTCGATATTGAGAATTTCAAAATCATCCCATCTAATGTTTTGAGTCGTTCCAGCGATTTGGCTATTTCTTTGAGATGGATTTCGATTCTTTCCGGACGGGTGAATACGGATTTGATTGCTTCCACGGGTGTCCATGATGGCGAATCTATTGTCAAAGAGATTTTGGCCGGAGCGACCGCCGTGCAAGTGGTTTCTGCACTTTACAAAAATGATATTGAGTTTTTGGTCGAGATGATGGACGACTTGAAAAGTTGGATGACCAGACATGAGTATCATGCGTTGGCCGATTTCCGGGGTAAGATGAATCAACTCGCCAGCCCCGACCCGGCCAAGTATGAGCGTGCGCAATTTATGAAATATTTTGAAAGTAAGAAATACGATTATGAATAGCCAACCTACTCATTTACAGCCACTTAGCACGCAAACTAAGCTATCTCGATTCCTGATGAATTGGATATTATTGACGCTTGTGTGGATTGGTTTTACTGGCACTTTGGATGTGCAAGAATTGCTCGTCGGAATCATAATTTCAGGGATTTTGTCTTTGATGGCCATTCGGATATTTACCTGTTGTACGCTGGCTTTGCTTGCGCCAAAAAAGCTTTTTTACTTGGGGAAATTCATCGTGGTGTTTTTAATTGCTTTGATTAAATCTAATTTTGATATGGCTAGACGGGTATTATCCCCGGCGTTGCCCATTAATCCGGGAGTTGTCCAATTCAAGAGTCAGTTAAAATCCAACTTTGCCAAAATGGTTTTGGCGAATGCCATCACCTTGACACCGGGTACGTTGAGTATTGACATCATTGATGATACCTTTTATATACACTGGATTGACGTAGTGAGCGATCAACCGGAAGTGGCTTTCAAAGAAATTGCGGAAGACTTCGAAAACTTACTCTTAAAAATCTTCTAATCATGGAATACATCATATATTTTGCCTTAGGGATTATGACCATTTCACTATTCTTTGTGGCTATCCGATTTGTTAAAGGGCCGACGGTTGGAGACCGGGTGATTGCCTTGGACACATTGACCACTTTGGGCGTTTCCGGGGTTGTCTTAGCCGCTTATTTATTTCACCGATTTGTTTATCTCGATGTGGCCTTGGTTTATGGGGTGCTTGGATTTATTGGGGTAATCGTTATCGCAAGATACCTGGAAGGCGCCTTATGAGCATTATGGAAATTATTGGAAGCATATTGGTCATCATCGGAAGTATTTTTTTATTTCTGGGTGCGCTGGGTATTTACCGGATGCCCGATTTGTACAATCGCTTACAGGCGGGGACGAAGGCGACAACCTTGGGCGCTATGAGTGTAATTTTGGGCGTTGGTTTCTTAGAGCCGGATTGGTTTTTGAAATTATTGATATTGGTGGTTTTTATAGGCTATTCCAATCCGTTGAGTTCACATGCGATGGCTCGTGCCATGTACAAGAGAAGAGTATTTCCTTGGACTAAGGAAGGAGGCGTGGATGCGTATCGGGAGGTCATTGAGAAAGAAACAGAAAAAAAAGAGTCATGATATTTTTAATATCCGTCATAACTATTGCGCTATTGATGGTGGGTGCCGCTATCTATGCCATTTGGCAAAAGGACTTGCTTTTTGCGGTGATTGCATCGGGGGTGATTAGTTTGATTTTGTCCATTCTATTTTTAATTCTACAGGCACCGGACGTGGCTTTGACGGAAGCTGCTATTGGTGTTGCTTTAACGACCATCATCTTTATTATTACGATTCGGAATACGGTACGGTATGAAGATGAACACGACAAAAAAGCGAAGAAGAAGAAAGTAAAAAACATCAGCAAATGAAGAAATATATCGTACTCGGCTTGCTCGCTGTCTTGGGCTATTATCTCATGAATGTCTTTCTTTTGATAGATTTTGGGATGCCCCATTTTGCGCAAGGCGTAAAAGATGTTTATCTGAGCAGTAGCGAGAATGTGCTGCAAGTTTCCAATGTAGTGACGGCTATTGTGGTCAATTTCAGGGGCTTTGATACCTTGGGAGAAGTGACGGTATTGTTCCTTTCGGCAACGGCGATGAGCGGTATTTTGTACAAGAAACGTCACGATATTGGAGACCGATCCATCCTGTTTCCGGCCAGTAGTATCATTCGTGCCGGCTCAAAGATGCTTTTCCCAACTATCACATTATTAGGGGTTTATGTCTTTGTTCACGGGCATTTGTCTCCGGGTGGCGGCTTCCAAGGCGGCACGATTATCGCTACCGGATTTTTGCTGATGCTTTTGACGTATCAAAATTATTCAGTGAGCCATAATCGCTTGGTTTGGGTAGAATCAATTGCCGGTATTTTATTTGTCGTCATTGGGTTAGCCGGATATTTTATGAAGGGCAGTTTCCTGGAAAATGTGCTGCCTGTCGGCCAATTAAATGACTTGTTTAGTGGTGGTGTGATTGGTATTATTTATGTGTTGGTGGGTTTCAAAGTAGCAGCGGAGCTGATAGGTATCATCTACACTATGTTACACGAAAAAGGCTAAATTCATGGAAAAATATTTGGACATATTAGAAATAGTGATTTATGGTTCAGCAGTGGCCTTGATACTGATTGGGCTATATGGAACACTCACCAAAAAGTCTTTGATAAAAATAGTTTTAGGGCTTTCCATCATGGATTCGGGCATTCATTTATTAATGATTGCTTTGGGGTATTTGAAAGGCGGAACGGCACCTATTTTTTCCAAAGGCTATGAAAATGCCGCAGACCGGATGGTGGATCCTATTCCACAAGCCTTGGTGCTGACGGCGATTGTAATTGGGTTTGGTGTTACGGCGGTGGCCTTGTCTTTGGTGATAAGACTTTACCGTCATCACGACACCTTAAGAATTGACGAAATAAAGAATTTGAAATGGTAGGATCACCTGTACTTTTTGTAGCGATACCCTTATTGGCGGCATTTTTGATCCCGCTCATGGGTATGATATGGAAGGAATTTGTCCGCATAATACCGGGATTGGTATTGGCCTATATGCTGGTCCTTTCCGTTTCCTTGATGATTCATGTACAGCATCATGGCACCATCGTCGAAGTCATTTCCGGCTGGGGACCGCCGGTAGGGATTAACTTGGTGTTTAGTCCGTTTTCCGGATTTTTGACGACGTTGATGACTTTCTTGGGCTTGTTGGTTTGGTTATATAGCCATAAGTATAAGCGTAATGTAGATTATGAACCTGCCAAAAAATATTTCATTCTATTGATGTTGTTGGTAACCGGGTCGGTGGGTATTGTATTGACCGGTGACTTATTCAATATGTTTGTGTTTATTGAAATAGTGAGTATTTCCGGATACGGACTAACTTCATTTTTTGTGAGACGGGATAGTGCCGAAGCGGCCTTCAAGTTTTTGTTGATGGGGGCTTTAGCTTCTTCGTTTTTGCTGATTGGTATTATGATTATTTATACCCAATTGGGCACTTTGAATATTGCGGAGATTGCTCAGCGGATGCCACAAATGG
>JALVCY010000277.1 GCA_027009605.1 Saprospiraceae bacterium | reverse complement strand
AGAAAAACAAACCCAAAAAAAAAAAAAAAAAAAAACCGTAGCCCACACCAAGCAAGCCACGGTTTATTCTAAGTTTTACCAAGTCTATTTCTTCTGCCAAGTAATAGGCAAGCATTTAGGAGAAGTACATTGAACGGTGATGAAATAATCTTCAACTTCACCATTGGCTATTTCTCCGTAAGGAGTCATGTTGTTGGTCGTTGAAAGCCGGACTCTAAATCCAAGCTTTTGGTTCTGCACGGCATTCGTCGGCACCGTAATAACTAACGCCGAAGGGAAAGAAGCCGCATCATCCATATCGGCCACCATCTCACCCAAATCGGCGAAATCACCATCTGCATTCCAATCTATCCAAGCTTCCAAGTGAGCAGTACTGCCGGTCGTATTGGTTGTCGCAAACGGAATATTCAAAGTCGTACCCGGCACCCAATTTTCATTTCCCGTAAGGGTCAAACCATCATCGGTATCGCCATCCGCATTGGCATTGGATTGAGCATCTGCTTCCATTGTATTGGTGGCCCCCAATTGAATATTTGGATTAATAATATGGCGCGGTCCGTTATTAGCCGCAAGGCTTTCGTAATCCCCAACCGCCGTACCGGCAGCCAAATCAGGCAAATCCCCCCAATCATATTCCATCGCTCTAAACCCAATATCCAAGCTGTGATTATTCGTCCCAACACTCTGAATATCAGCCGGTTGTATCACAATTAGGGCATTATTTCCCGAAAGGGCGGCATCACTGTCATTCAAATCCGGACTAGGTCCGCTCCCGGTATTAGCCGGACTCAACGTCAAACCGGCCAAGGGTACCTGCTGGCTTCCTCCCTGCACATTGGCGATACGGATTTTGTATTTTTGATTATACTTTAGCGAAGTAATATTATAAATATGACTGGCGGTAGTCGTTCCATTCGGGTCATTAGAAAAGATAAAAAATCCATTGGCATCCGTAGTGGCTTGCGCCAAAACATTATCCAAACTGTCCAACAAATCTACTTGCACCGAAGCGATACCGGCTTCTGCCGGGTCTTGGACACCGTTCTTATTGGCATCGTTCCAGACGTAGTTACCCACTTCGACCGGAGCCGCATCGACGAGCAGTTCTATATCGCCCATACCGACACCCTTACCATTATACTCTTCGCTACCGGAATAAATATTGGTGTACCAATTTTGAATACTACCGTCACTCGTACTCAAGGTATTGACCCCTTGGGTGGCCCAGTAGGTTGAGCCGGTACTCCCTTCCGGATGCGGATCCGTAAGCTGCACTAATAATTGCTGCCGGCCTTGGACAAGCGCCAAAGCCCCATTTGCGCAATCCGGATATCCGTCTCCCCCTTTGTCATTAAAAAACTCATTGGGAGAAGGATAATTTATTGGACAGCTACCGGTACCTTCTAACTCTAACACGCCATTATTATTACAAATTTTTAATAATTCACCGGCTGTTTGAGCCTTTTCGTCGGTTGCTGTGGTCTGCGAAACGGGCGGATGCGTCAAGTAACCGGCTTGAATACCCCATCGATCCATAAAGCTCAAATACATATTGTCCGATTCATCGAATTCAATAGCAGACAATATAGGCTGAGCATAATGCTTCCAGTTTCCACCCGTAGATTGATCGGTATCAGACCAAGGATTCCAATCAGCGCCATTTTTGTTATAATCTAAAGGCAAGGTAAATACCGTCGTAAATCCCGCCGCCGGATTGGCCAAGTCAAAAGACAAAACATAAGCATCCACATCCGCAATATTTTGGGAAGTCAACCCGTCACAAAGACAGCCTACGTAGCCTTTGCCATTGTGTACTTGGATAGCCCAAGGCCTCAATTGCCCGCCGGTACAAGTGGGTACATTGGGCAAGGATTCGATTAGGTATTGATTCGTTTTTCCCGCAAGGGAAGCCATATCTCCGGATGCATCAATTTCTATGATTCCTTTTTGAGCCAAGTTAATCGCCCATATTTTATCCGTATTGGCATCATAATCTATAGCCCCAAATCCGACTTTTCCGGCTTTCGCAAAAGCATCCAAATCTATACTTGGTGTAGTCGGATCATCGGGCAAGACATAGTCTGCGGCGATACCGGTATTACCTGCATCATTTTCGCATCCACCCCCGCGACAGACACTTCCAAAATCCAAATTCGGCCCGCCATTATTAGGCATAACTCCCTGAAAATCAACACTTCCTATAAAAGTCGCCGGCGAATTGGAATAATCATACAAAATCAAATCTCCAGGCCCACGCCCGGCAGCAAACCCGACGTGCCGCCACAAAGTACTAGCCAAAAACATCCGCTGTTTAGAGGACTGATAAGCCTTGCCCCAAACGGCTCCAACTTCGCTGGTCACAGCGTCCGTTACAGAAACCGGCCCCGTACCTTGTACTCCGTTGTAGTCATCAAAATTGCTACTCAAGCCGGTACCGGTATAGGTAGAAGTTTCCAAACTGGAGATGTTATTGCCTACCGTAGATCCGGAAACCCGAATATTCGAGACGTAATCAGGTGTAGCCGTACTCGAAAAAGCATTGGGATTAAAAAGCCCAAAATCGATGTCACAATCGGAAGACGCCACAAATCGTACAGAAGCATTATTGACGACACCACTGGGGCTTTCCTTGTACCACGACGCCGCCCAAGAAAATTCGACCCTTACGGGAAAAGTAGGATTGCTCACAGTCCAATCTCCATTGGCATCGGTCGTAGTCGTAGTAACCACTCCATTATTATCCACCACACGTACCGTCACATTGGGTAATCCCAATTCATTGGCATCTTGGACACCATAGGTATTGAGCGCAGTTAGATTAGTAGGAATATCAACAAAAACCGTCCCCCCCACGTCTGTACCTGTACATTGCGCATTCAATTGTAAAAAAGTCCCCAAAACAAGGGTAAACACTAAGAAAAATGACTTCATAATAAAGAATTAATTTGATTATTCAACAGGGAAGCTTTCGCAAAAAAATGACATCATAAACCAACCCCAAAAGACCATTGATGAAAAAACGCAATACGTCACATCAAGTGCACTTTACGTAATCCCATTTGAATTGTTACCAAATAATCACCAAAGCAAAGATTTCTAACCAACGGTGTAGCGGTGTAGCGGTTTAACGGCTAGGCGGCTAAAAAATCTTACAACTATATCAAATACAGAACAGAACTATCAAAATGGATCGAGCGCCATAGGTGCGGCATCTTTGTAACTGCCGAATGCCGAATAATGAAGTAACAACCCAAACAAAACCCCAAATCAGCTCAACCTGCGAAGCTCTCAACCACGAAGTCCGTATCCACGATAGTAATCGGGACGAGTTCTCAACCTAGAGAGCCGTAGGCGAACGTCTCAACTTTCTCAACTTCTTCAACTAGTGAAGCCTGCGAGCGAATCAACTTCTTCAACTTTCTCACTACTCACTACTCACTACTCATCTCAACCTGCGAAGCTCGCAACCACGAAGTCCGTATCCACGATAGTAATCGGGACGAGTTCTCAACCTAGAGAGCCGAAGGCAAATAACGGTGTAGCGGTGTAGCGGTTTAACGGCTAGGCGGCTAAAAAATCTTACAACTATATCAAATACAGAACAGA
>JALVCY010000276.1 GCA_027009605.1 Saprospiraceae bacterium | reverse complement strand
CGAAGACTTATGGGTTTTGTTTGCACCGTCAAACGGAGGTCTATCCTCGGAAAAAAAAGAATGTGGAACGCTTGCTAATTGAGTTGGGCTTGTACCAATGTGATGTTCCTGAATTGTCCAAAATTACCATCTATCAGGGCGAAAACTCTTCTGAATATACGTCGGAATATAAGAAATTGACTGAGGATTTTTATTTGTAGGTTGAGACGCTTCGCTAGTTGAAAAAGTTGAGAACGTTCGCCTTTGGCTCACTAGGTTGAGACTCGTCCCGATTACTATCGTGGATTCGGACATCGTAGTTGAGAGCTTCGCAGGTTGAGTTGATTTGGGTTTTTGTTTGTGTTTTTACTTCATTATTCGATATTCGGGGTTCATCATTCGATATTCTGTTAGTTGAAGAAGTTGATTCGCTCGCAGGCTTCGCTAGTTGATTCGCTTCGCTAGTTGAGAGCTTTGGGGTTTTGATTGGGATTTTTCCTTTATTATTTGATATTTGGGATTTTGGATTTGAAATAGTTGTAAGATTTTTTAGCTGCCTACCCGTTAAACCGTTACACCGCTATACCGTTACACCGCTATACCGTTACACCGTTAATCGCCTTCGGACATCGTAGTTGAGAGCTTCGCAGGTTGAGACGAGTAGTGAGTAGTGAGAGATGAGTAGTGAGAGAGTTGAAGAAGTTAATCCGCTCGCAGGCTTCGCTGGTTGATTACTAAACCGGTAACTAGTCCGGTAAAGACTCCATATCTGCAAAAAAAAAGCCTTCCGGAGAGGGGAAGGCTTTTTTTGCGAAAGCATCGTGTCTTATTTTTGGACAACTACTCTTCTGGTTTCTACTCCGTTTTTAGAGGTTAATCTCAAGAAATAAGTACCGTTAGAAAGTGTCATTTGTGGCATTCTAAGCACTTGCTCGCCGGCTACAGTATGGAATTGTTCAGACTGCAAAACTTGACCATTGGTAGCTATTAATTGAGCCGTAAGACTGACCGGCTTGTCCATTCTAATGGCGATTTTGACATCCGAATTCGTTGGATTTGGAGTGACATCCCAAGCATTAATTTCTTCAATCTTAGAGATGGCTAAAGGCGAAGATTTAAATTTTCTGTAGCTGCTAGTCAACGCTTTAACATCCGTACCGCCTTCTGTAAAAGGAGTTATTTTCCAAAAATAGCTTTTGTTTTCTTCTAAAGTAGGCAATTCAAAACTAGTGCCTTGGGTGACAAAAGTTTGATTCTCTAGCGAGAAGGTAAACGTTCTGGAAAGCTCCACTACATAGTACTCTGCACCGGGGACAGCTTTCCATTGTAAGGTGACTCCAACATTGCCGACATTAGTTGCTTGATCTTCGGGATAAACTAAAACGGCCTTTTCGGTAGGAGAAGTCATATTCGGGACATGGTTTGATTTCAAATAATCTCTAGTAGATTTAGAGTAATCAGCGTGTATTAAGTCGATTTGTCCTTGCGTAAAAATATAGGGGTAGCAATTGCTAAAATAGCTCATTTGGTTGTTTTCCATAGGGTCAACGATAGTCCCTTGTGGGTCTTTTGCGCCGCCGGTATAATCACAGCTATTCCAGACTAGACCAAAATTATAATCAGGTGGCGTGTCACAGACGCGGTCAGCAGCATCATTACAGTTGGTACCGTTTTGTCTTTCTGTGAATGGCCCGCCCGGAGACTGTCCGGGAGCGGTTGGCCATCCTGCGGAAGATGGCTGGAATGGATTCCCTTCCCATCCTGAAAAAGTATGAGCCAAACTAAAGAAATGACCTAGCTCATGTGAAAGTGTGTTCGTTTCACTTCGGACTTCACTTTTCAAGATAATAATCCAATCATTGGGGTGGTCGGGCAAGAATGGTGGTTTATAAAAGCCTAAAATAGTCCCAATACCACCGGCACCAGACCCAATCTTGTCAACGACAAAAACATCCACAGCGTGCAAGTCTCTGTGAGCTGTCATCTGATTTTGCGCCAAAGTATTGTCTTTTGCTTTGGTGAAAATGTTATCGCTATTGTAGTGCTCAAACTCACCGTCTTTGATATAAAAGCGCAAGTTGGTATTTGCATAGTCTTGATTTAAGACGGCCAATTGTTGTAGGCAATCGACTTCTTTTCCCCGCCCATTTCCGTCGTTGTCAGCGATTAGGTGAAATTTGACGGGTACGTAATGTATTTCTTCGGTTTGGCTGACTTGAGATTTGTCCACCAATAGTTTGCTGGCTAAAAGGGAGTTTAATTCTTGTTCTGTGGGTACATTACCGCAGATTCCCTTCTCTTGCGAGAAAACTTGGGAGCTAATGAACAAGATGATGAGCAGTGTAAAGTATCGCTTCATTGTTGCTTTTTTGATTAAAAATTGAAATTCTTCCACAAGGAACACAAATATCCGAAAATTTGAGCAGAAACCTTAGAAAAAATGCTCCTAATTATTAAATAACGCCTGAATTGGTCATTTCGTTGACTGAAACAAGGCATTTTGGAAAAAATGAGTGCTTGTTTGTCATGCTGTATTTATTCAATCCGATCCAGATGATAGACTCTGTCCAAGGTTTTAAAGCCGACGATACCCTTGTCTTTGTTGTAATAAACTCGTCTTCCCTCAAAGGAATTGGTTTGATATACTTCCGTAAAAAGCTGCCCATTTAGCGTAAGCGTATCGATATAAGTCAAGGAATCCGTAATGTTCAACTCGGCATCATCAAAGCTGTCAGGAAAACGGATGTCTGTGACTAATTCACCCCGCCCAACGCTGCCCGTACCACTCACACCTACTATCAACTTGTCATAAAAGAGCTCCTGTTCCGGCCGCAAAATAGTCGTATAAAGCCCAAAGTCTATAGAAAATTGAGCCGGCTGAGAGAAAAAGCTGATGGACTTGGATGTTCCTTCAAAGTATTTATAGGATGAATTTCCATCAAACTTAGCTTCCGTGCATTGCTTATAGACGGCAATTTTGTTGATTTCTGTTTGGACTCCTTCGGGGCTGGTAAACAGCAATTCTTGCCCCGTTTGGTCTTTGAAAACAAGCTTTGGGTGACCGGAATAAGAGAAAAAACGCAAACTTTTTTCCGAAAGGGGCTTGTCGCCTATTTTGACATCCGGCGGACATTCTTTTCGGCAGGCAGCAGCGGACAAGATAACGATGAGTACGGAAAAGAACAGTAAGTTTTTCATGGCTTACGATTTTGGTTGGTTCAAATATAATGGATATTTAGAAAATTTTTAAGGCATTGTTGGTAATGGTGTGTTAATTTTTTTGGGGGCTTTTGGTCTTTGGGGCGCTTTTGGTCTTTGGCTTCGGTGAAGAAGTTGATTCGCTGCGCTAGTTGAAAAAGTTGAGAACGTTCGCCTTCGGCTCTCTTGGTTGAGAACTTGTCCTTCGGACTTTGTGGTTGAGAGCTTCGCAGGTTGAGACAATATGGGTACTTGTGGGGTAACTTCCTTATTAGATATTCGGGATTCTGTTGGTTTAGGAAGTTGAAGAAGTTGATTCGTTCGCAAGCTTCGCTAGTTGAAGAAGTTGAGACGTTCGCCTTCGGCTCTCTGGGTTGAGAACTTGTCCTTCGGACTTCGTGGTTGAGAGCTTCGCAGGTTGAGACAATAT
>JALVCY010000275.1 GCA_027009605.1 Saprospiraceae bacterium | reverse complement strand
AGGGCATTTTTTGACCAAAATCGTGGGTACCTAAATAGTTACGAGTATCTTATGTTTGGGTATTCCGGTGTGACAGCGCCCCGATTCGCCTTGCTACTCCGGGCTAAAGCCCCCCTAATTGTTTTGCTCCCTATCCGTTGGTTAAAACCAACGGCAAAGAAAAACCAACGGCAAAGCAAGGCCAAAGCTTGGCTCTGAATCTCGCCGGTACTTCCGAATTCATTCGGGAGATGGAGAGCGAGCTTATTTCAGCCAAATAAAAATGGCTGCTACCAAAAACCTAGCTAAAAGCCGGCTTTAGCCGCATTTTTTTGGTATTTTCTTGGCAAGTCAATGGGGCTAAAGCCCCTAACAGTTTATCTTCTTGTCCGTTGGTTAAAACCAACGGCAAAGTAATGAAAATCTATCTGACTCCACATTGCATTTATTATCATACAACTTGCGTTTGTACGGTAGCCCACTAAAAGGCACTGGAAAATTGCTTCAAAAATCGCGCATCATTCTCAAATAATAAGCGAATATCATTGATTTTGTACTGAAGCATCGCTTGGCGCTCGATACCCATACCAAAAGCAAATCCGGAGTAAACATCCGGGTCAATACCAACATTTTTTAGGACAGCAGGATCCACCATTCCGCAACCTAAAATTTCGACCCAGCCTGTATATTTACAGATATTACACCCGTCTCCGTCACAAATAAAACAAGTGACATCAACTTCGGCACTAGGTTCCGTAAAAGGAAAATAAGAAGGTCGCAATCTAATCTTGGTCTTTTCGCCATACATTTCTCTAGCAAAGAATAGTAGCGTTTGTTTTAAATCTGCAAAACTCACGTCCTTATCTACGTAAAGGCCTTCTACTTGGTGAAACTGTGCGTGCGATCTAGCCGATATGGTCTCATTTCGATAGACCCGCCCCGGTGCAATGATTCGAATTGGTGGCTTTTGCCGCATCATCGTGCGTGCTTGGACTGATGAAGTGTGTGTCCGCAGTAACATCTCCGTGCTGTTGCGCAAATAGTAGGTGTCTTGCATGTCCCGAGCCGGATGGTCTTCGGGAGTGTTCATTGCCGTAAAATTATGCCAGTCATCTTCAATTTCACGGTCTTCCGCAATTGAAAATCCCAGTTTTTTAAAGATGTCAATAATTCTGTTTAGCGTAAGCGACACCGGATGCCTAGCCCCTAAAGGCAACGGTTCGCCCGGAGCAGTCAGGTCTAGGTCTGCTCCTTCTTGCTGCTCGCCGGCAGATTCAATTTGGCTTTTTAGGTGTTCAAAATGCTGATTGGCAAACTCCTTCAAAGCATTCATTTTCTGCCCAAATTCCTTTTTGCGTTCATTGGGAATTTCTTTGAAATACTTAAAGACCTCCTTGATGGCACCCTTGGTGCCTAGGTATTGGATACGAAAGGCTTCCAACGCTTCAGGAGTGGTTGGATTGGCTTGCGCAATTTGGGCTTGTAAGTCCGCAACTTTTTGAAAAATTTGATCTGCCATAATAAAGTAAATTAAGGTAACGATTCCGCATGCGTGCTTTTGGGATAAATAATAGGCAAAAAATAGTAAAAAAAGAGCCTTTTTTAGCCAAAATGATTCCTGCTGAACAGTTACGAATTGAGTCGCAAAAGTAAGGGTTTTCTCTGCGAAGATGGAAGGATTGTGGATTTTTCTTCCAAAAAAAGCAGCTCCAACTGCTTGGAACTGCTTTGTCTTTTTGCGAAAGCAATTAAAATAACCTAAAAGGATGAAGCGCCGGGATTGGCGTCATTGTATCGTTGGGTGACTTCCTTCCAGTTGATAACATTAAAGAAAGCATCAATATAATCTCCGCGTCGATTTTGATATTTTAGGTAGTAGGCATGTTCCCATACATCCATTCCAAGAATCGGAGTGCCTTTTTTGCAGGCAGAAATATCCATCAAGGGATTGTCTTGATTTGGGGTCGAGCAAATAAAGAGCTTGTCTTCGGAATCCACAACCAACCAAGCCCATCCGGAACCAAAACGAGTGGCACCGGCTTTGGCAAATTCAGCCTTGAAAGAATCAAAAGAGCCAAAATCTCTGTCAATAGCTTTTTTAATATTTGTGCGATCGCTAGGTTCGCCGCCTCCGTCCGGAGACATCACTTGCCAATAAAGATTGTGATTATAAAATCCGCCCCCATTGTTGCGAACCGCTGTAGAATGTTTGGAAATATTTGCCAAAATATCTTCAATGGATTGTCCTTCTAAATCGGTGCCGGCAGTGGCCTTGTTTAGATTATTGGTGTATCCTTGATGGTGTTTGGTGTAATGGGTTTCCATCGTGCGGGCATCGATATTCGGTTCCAGCGCACTGAAGTCGTAGGGTAAGTCGATTAGTTTAAAAGCCATAATTTGGTTTTTTTTGTGAGACAATTGATTCTAGTCAGGAATCATGATTCGATTTATGTTTACAGCCCAAACCGGTTGGGGCTGTATATATACAACAGAATAGCATCGCTTAAGTTGAGATTGGAAAAAATACGTACTTTCCGGATGGACGTTTTTGGGAGCTTTCTTGCCACCGAATGGTAACAAAACGAAATTTTGTTCAAATCATGAGATTCGGTGGTTGAAAGCGCCAACACTGTAGGAATCCATTAATTTTGCTTAGGCACATCCACTTTAAGGCGCTCCTTTCGGCTAGCAATTTCCCAGCCTGTATAGAAAGCCAATTGGGCAATCTTAGCCATTTTCTTAAAATTAATTTTATCAATAGTATCAGATGGACGATGGTAGTCTTCATGTGTTCCGTTAAAGAAGAAGACAGCCGGGATATTGTGTTTGGCAAAGTTATAATGATCAGAGCGATAATAAAAACGATTGGGGTCGTCATCTGCATTGTATTTGTAGTCCAAATCCAAATGGGTATAGACATTAGCGTCTTTGACAATTTGGTCAAGAGCCGTGCTTAACCGATTGGCACCTATCACATAAATGTAATCCGGATGCCCTTCATGAGCGGCATCGACTCGCCCAATCATGTCAATATTGATGTCCGCGACGGCATTTTTGAGTGGGACAATCGGATGGTTGACATAAGCTTCAGAGCCAAGCAAGCCCTTCTCTTCCCCTGCCTGCCACATAAATATAAGGCTTCTTTTGGCGCCAAGACCGGATTCTTTCGCTTGCGCAAATGCATGGGCAATCTCAATCAATGATGACGTCCCCGAGCCATTGTCATCCGCTCCATTAAAAATGTCTTCACCCCGCATACCCAAGTGGTCGTAATGGGCAGTGATATAGACATATTCATTTTTGAGTTTGGGGTCGCTGCCTTCTACAACTGCAAGTAGGTTTGCGCCACGTAGAATTTGTCGATTGATATCCAAGCTACCGGAGATATTAGTTCGAGCCCTGAAGTGCTTGGGTTTTCCTTTTTTGTTTATTTTGCGTTGGCATTTAGTTAGTTTTCGATATTTCTTACCTAATATTTTTTGAGCCGTTTGGGTGGAAATGTAGATATTATTGGCATATTTCCCTTTGGGATTCAGCCCTTGTCCGGGAGTCCAAGAGCGAGCCACTTTGGAAGAAACTTGGTCGAGTTGGTTGGTAAGGATAAACACTAACTGGACGCCATGTTTTTGAGCGG
>JALVCY010000274.1 GCA_027009605.1 Saprospiraceae bacterium | reverse complement strand
AACCCCGCATAGGTTAGACTCATTTGGTGCTATTGTAAAACTGTTTTTGGCGGGTTTTGGTACAAATTTAGTGCTTTTAGTTGAAGAAGTTGAGACGCTACGCTAGTTGAAGAAGTTGATTCGCTGCGCTAGTTGATTCACTTGTCCTTCGGACTTCGTTAGTTGATTCGCTACGCTAGTTGAAGAAGTTGAGACGTTCGCCTTCGGCTCTCTGGTTGAGAACTCGTCCCGATTACTATCGTGGATTCGGACTTCGTGGTTGAGACGCTGCGCTGGTTGAGACGAGTAGTGAGTAGTGAGCGGTGAGTAGTGAGAGATGAGAGATGAGTAGTGAGAAAGTTGAAGAAGTTGATTCACGTCCCGATTACTATCGTGGATTCGGACTTCGTGGTTGAGACGAGTAGTGAGTGATGAGTGGTGAGAGATGAGTAGTGAGTGGTGACAACTACCTTGAAAGAAAAATCTGCGTGAATCTGCGGGAGAAAAATCTGCGTGAATCTGCGGGAGAAAAATCTGCGAGAATCTGCGGGAATAAAATCTGCGAGAATCTGCGGGAAATTAAATCTGCGTGAATCTGCGGGAATAAAATCTGCGTAAATCTGCGGGATTAAATCTGCGGGCAATAAATCTGCGGAAAGCAAACCAGTGAAAAATCCACTCCGGTTGAGCTACCTAAAATCAAAACGCCGCTCTCCAAGCTTGGAATTTAAGGATTTAAGCAATTTGATTAAATAGACTTCATTTCGTTTGATGGTAATATCAAAAATCGGTGAATTACGCATGATTTCGCCTTCTTTGGCATTTTTTGCTGCAAAGCATAAGAACTTGGTCTGCTTGGACTGGACAATATTTATGTAACCTATTTTGTCTAGGGGAATGTCAATATCGAGCCGCCCCTTCGTATTGACGAGCTGCAAACTCTGCGCACTCAGAATTATTTTATCCGGAAAAGCTTTTTTTAGAAACATGTTCACCATAATCAACACCACACTCACTATGGCCACCATCATGACTCCTTGTATCAAAAAGGCCAAGAAGTGCTCCATGGTGAGCTCTTCTCCACGCATCAAGGACATGACAAAAATAGAGACAAAGGCTGAGCCGCCAAAAATCGCTGTCTTTTTGAACAAGTCTTTGCTCCGTTCTTTAATGAGCTCGCCTTTTTCCTTTTCAGAAATTTGTGTTTGGAATATATAAGGCGGACTTTGGGTCTGATTGACCAATAGATAGCGATAGTAATCGTTGGGCTCATATTTTACTTGCGCTACTTGATGGACTGTGTCTAATGACTTCACAAGATTAATTCCGGGTACTTGTTTTTTCATCTTATGGTTTTACTGCAAAGGTAATTTTATTGCCGGAGTTTTCAAACATCTTAAAAAATACGCCAGAGTTGGGCCACCAAAAAAGTAACAATCAAACCCAGGACTACAGGCATCAAGGTTGCTACAGTCGTCCATTTCCAACTTTTGGTCTCTTGATAAATCGTATAAATCGTCGTACTACAAGGATTGTGCAACAAGCTGAAAATCATCAAGTTAATCGCAGTCAGCAAAGTCCAGCCACCGGCTCTCAATAGTGCGCCCGTATCCGAAATCGAGTTCATCTCAAATAAGACTCCGGCGCTTTCTCCCACCCCGTGAACACCGGCCACCATCACCGTCAACATCAGAATGGTAGGAATGACCAATTCATTGGCCGGAATGGCCACTATGTACGCCACTAAAATCACCCCATTCAAACCAAACCAAAAACCAAATCTATCCAAACCATGAACCAGCCACTCCGCTATGGTAACATCCCCAATATGCGTATTAGAAATCAACCAAATAACCGCACCGGCCGGCGCCGCAAAAACAATGGCACGCCATAAAACAATCAGCGTCCGGTCAATCAAAGATGTATAAATCGTTTTCCAAAATTGGGGCGGGCGATAGGGCGGTAATTCCAAATGAAAAGTGGACACTTCCCCCCGCAATACCGTTTGCGAAAGCAACCAAGAAGAAAAAAAAGTAAAAAATATCCCTAATATGGCAATCCCAATAACCGCCCCAATAGAGGCCAATCCGGACAAATACCCCGGCACCACCGCACCTATAAAAATGGTAGCAATCAATATCTGCGTCGGCCATCGCCCATTACACAAGGAAAAATTATTGGTAATAATGGCAATCAACCGCTCTCGCGGGCTATCAATTATGCGCGTAGCCACGACCCCGGCCGCATTGCACCCAAAACCCATACTCATGGTTAAGGCTTGCTTTCCATGGGCGCCAACTTTACTAAATAACTTATCCATATTAAAGGCCACCCGCGGCAAATAACCAAAGTCTTCTAACAAGGTAAACAAGGGGAAAAATATCGCCATTGGTGGTAGCATAACCGCTATGACCCAAGCTGTAGCCATATAAATCCCATCAATCAACAACCCATCTAACCACCAAGGCATCCCCAACTCGGAAGCGCCCGTTTTGAGCAGGGGATAGACCGTTCCTAATAATAATTTGGCCAGCAACGAAGACGGATAGTTTGCCCCCACTATGGTCAACCACAGGACTACTGCCAATAACATAAACATAATCGGAAATCCCCAAATCCGACTCGTCACAATCCGGTCTATTCTGGTGTCTAATGGGGTGTGTGCCCGATTCCCCTTCCGGATTACGGAGCGCTCTGCCAGTTGAGCGGCATCAGCATAAATACCTTCAATCAATTTATCATGAAAGTCCTCGCCAATAGACCACCGAAGCTCGTTAGATAATTCAAGAATTTTTGTAATATCTTTTTTCATTTTGGGCTAAGCTAATGAACCATTTTTTAAAGCATCGATTATTGTTTGATCTCCTTCCAATAGACGAAAGGCAATCCATCGGCTGTTGGGCAAGTCCGGAAAGCGGGCTTCTATCCGGCCGGTTAACCGGGCAATAGCTTGCTCAATTTTAGGCGAAATATTTTTAATTCTATGGGGCTTGCATCTTATCTTTCCGGTCGCTACATCGTGAATGGCTTGGAGCAATTCCGGAATTCCTTTTTGGTCTCTAGCTACAGCCGGCACCACCGGGACGCCTAAGTCTTTGGAGAGCATTCTGACATCAATTTCTATTTTATTTCTTTTGGCTTCATCCATCAAGTTTAAGCAAAGAACTACTTTGTCCGTAATTTCTAATATTTGTAGGGCTAGATTTAGGTTTCGTTCCAAACGACTGGCATCGACCACAATAATCGTTACATCCGGCTTCCCAAAAAGGATAAAATTCCGGGCTACATCTTCATCCACCGAAGTCGATAACAAAGAATAAGTCCCCGGCAAATCCACTATTTTAAATTTCTTTTCGGCGAAGGCAAAAGCCCCTTCGGCTCGAGCCACCGTTTTTCCGGGCCAGTTTCCGGTGTGTTGTTTGAGCCCGGTTAAGGCATTAAAAACAGTACTTTTGCCGGTATTTGGATTTCCTGCTAAGGCCACCACAAAATCTACACCGTCCGTATTCACCCCTAACTTTTTTAGGTTTTCCGTACTAAAATGCGGGCAACTTGCGCAATCGGATTTTTTTTGATTATCACTCATAACTCTTTCTTTATCAATATTTTATCGGCTTGGACTCGGCGCAAGGCGATGGTTG
>JALVCY010000273.1 GCA_027009605.1 Saprospiraceae bacterium | reverse complement strand
CTCTTTTTTTAGGCTTTTCCCTTGGAGAGCTTGGCGGTTGGTAGTAGCCAAATTTATTTGGCTATGTAGCAAAGAGCGCAGCGAGTTTGCGCCACGGGCAGTTGATAATAGGTTTGATTTGAAAGGTTGGAAGTAGTGGTTTGCTCTTGGCGAATTACTTTGATTGGATTTATGCGTTTTTTGATAAAGTAAGGCATTTCTTTTCAAGAGATTTTGCGCCACGGGCAATTGGATGTAGTGATTGGCTCTTGGCATCACAAAATTTTGTTTGGTTTTCTTTTTTATTTTAACCCACTAAATCTCCCTTTCAGAAAGGGTCTCGATAGCTATCGGGATGTGGTAAACCAAACAAAATTTTGTTCAGGGCTCTACTTCTTGGCGGAGTGGATTTTGTCGGACGGAATCAATGGTTGGCTCTCGGCGGCTTACCGTGATTTTCCGTTTACCAATCCCGCCTTGTCCCTTTTATTTAGCTTTTTCCCTTCGAAGGGCTTGCAATCGGGCTTTTTTTTATCTTTTGGATACTTCAAAAATCTTAATTCGTAACTCTTAACTCTTAATTCCTTTTCGGTGGTGATGCGGACTACTTTTTTGCTAGCGGCTTACCGTGGGGGAGCTCTTGACTCCACAAAATTTTGTTCATCGTTTTGATTTTTGGTAGCGTGGGTTGTTCCGGGTAACCGTTACACCGCTACACCGCTACACCGCTACACCGTTACACCGCTATACCGTCAAACCGCTACACCGTAAAATCACTCCCCAATATCCCCAAGCTCCACACCTTCGGAGTAGGCCATTTTGACGTGGTGGGCGCTAAGCGCATTTTTGATTCTTTTGTTGCATTCAAATTTTACGTCCCAAAAATCATCCGGCTCGGCATAAGGTCGAACCGCCAAAACGATGTTGTGCGAATCAAAAGTGTTGATACCCACTTCAACGGCCGGAGTGGTCAGTACACCGGGTACATCTTTTACCGCATCCAAAATCACCTGCTTGACTTTCGGAAAGCTCTCCGAATAAGGCATGGAGACTTCCAAATCCACACGGATATAACCTTTGTCCGAATAATTGGTGATGATGCCTTCAACGACTTTGCCGTTGGGAATGATGAGTTTTTTGTTGCCCGGAGTGATTAAGATGGTATTGAAAATCTTGATTTCTTCGATTTTGCCGAAAGCGCCTTCTACTTCGACCCACTGACCTAGACGGTAGGGCTTAAAGAAAAGAATGAGAATCCCTGCCGCAAAATTACCCAAACTGCCTTGTAAGGACATCCCCACAGCAAAACTCATCGCCGCCAAAATACCCATCAACGCAGTCATTTGAATGCCTAAGATACCGACCACACTCAAAATCAAAAATATCTTCATTAGGGTCGTCATGAAGGAAGACAAGAATGGGATGGCATCTTCGCTCACCTTCGCTTTGACTAAGGCAAAATCAATGAATTTGGAGATTTTTCTGATGACCCAGCTACCGATGTAATACACCGCAATGGCTGCCAATAGATTGGGTGCAAACTCAACGACGGCATCGGTCGCTTGTTCAGCGTATTTCTGAAAATCAATATTCATAGTGTGTTATTTTTTGCGCAAAAATAGCAATACCAATTGTTTTGCAGCAGAAAACGGCGTAATTTTTAGTTGAAGCACCTGTTTTTTGTAGCTTTCTATGGTTTTGGCTACCTTTTTGTCGGAAAAAAAGTGCTGAAATATCTCCAATTCTAAGGCATCATCCATCCATTGGATAAGTTGTTGTTGTCGTCGAGCTTGAAAATATCCGGTTTTCTTGACCAATTGGTGATGACTTTGTATCGAGTCCCAAATCTGTTCAATACCTTTTCCTTTTAGTGCCGATACGGTGACGACGGGTGGTGTCCATTGGCTCTCCTTTGCAGGAAAAAGGTGGAGCGCATTGGTATATGCCGCTTTGGCTTTTTGCGCAAGCGAAGGATGGATATCGGACTTGTTGACTGCAATTAAATCGGCTAACTCCACAACACCACGCTTGATGCCTTGCAATTCGTCCCCCGCACCGGCCAAAATCATCAGCAGATAAAAATCTGTCATATCATAGACGGCGGTTTCCGATTGCCCAACGCCTACGGTTTCCACCAAAATAATATCATATCCGGCCGCTTCGCACAGCAAAATGGTCTCCCGGGTATGACGGGCGACTCCGCCCAAAGTCTGACCCGCCGGCGAAGGGCGTACAAAGGCATTTGGCGAAGCACCCAACTGCATCATCCGGGTTTTGTCCCCCAAAATACTGCCCCCGGTTTGGCGACTACTGGGATCCACGGCCAAGACACCTACTTTGTGCCCTTGCTCAATGAGATACATGCCAAAGCTTTCCACAAAAGTACTTTTGCCTACGCCCGGACTGCCCGTAATCCCAATGCGGATGGCTTTTCCTGTAAAGGGCATGATGGTATTCAAAACTTCTTGAATGAATGCTTGATGTGCCGGCAAACTGCTTTCCACAAAGGTGATGGCACGCCCTAAGGCGACTCGGTCTCCTTGCTTAATCCTTTCGGAAAATGAGTGGACATCAGGCAGTTGAGTTTTTTTCATTGACTTGGGTTCTGTTTGCACAAAAAGCTATTCTATGGGGTCGCATCCAACATTAAAACTGATTTTGGGTTGAGCTTGTTTAGATTGACTAAGAAAGTAATACGCCCCAAATAGTTGCCATGGGCTCGTTGCTTGAGCATATTATTAAGCTCCTTGCTATTGAATAAGGGGAAATTAATTTGGACACTATTTAATGCTAATTGGATGCCACCGGAGTAAAGTTGGGTCAGTTGAGTCGATTCTGAGTCTTTGGGTGCACCATACAGCACCCAATCAAAATAAGGGCGAACAGCCATGAATCCGGGTAATTGTATAGGCAAGTCCACATCCAAATTAATCCCGGCCATCCAGTCATTAGAATGTCCAATCGGACCGTTCAACGCCGGTAATTTTAGCCCGTTACTATAAATCTGTTGTGCCCAACCATCTCGCTCATTGCGTCCAACATATAAATGCCGATATGCATAGTCATCTTGACCGGTAGCAGATGCCGCCAAACTACCCAAAACCAGCCCATTGTTGAAAGAAGACGAATATCGGGCATCATTGAACAAGAAGTAGCTGCCAAACAGACCGACCTTGTAGTTTTTGTGCGCTTGGTATTTGTGGTGAAAATGATATATTCCGGAGAGCTTGAGATACTTTTTGGCACCTAAGTCGTAGTTGTCGTATTGGGCATATTCCAAGTCGAGCAGCCCGTGTGTCTCTTTGATTCCGTTTTCTTGCTTGGACTTATATAGTAGATGGCTGTACTGATTGAGCACCTTGTCCAGGTATTTGAATTGTCCATTTTTATAGAAGGGTTGATTGGTTTGGATGATTTCTTGAAAGACGGAAATGGTGCGTTTTCTATTTTTCTTCCAATCTTTT
The DNA here is from genome assembly GCA_027009605.1 of Saprospiraceae bacterium. Lineage (GTDB taxonomy): Bacteria > Bacteroidota > Bacteroidia > Chitinophagales > Saprospiraceae > HyVt-613. The sequence continues at coordinate 180 of JALVCY010000273.1, read as the reverse complement.
TCACGCAAGTGGAAGCGGATTTCGGGGACGATGCGATTGTAGGTTTCTGTATAGTGATCATTTAGATTTTGGTAGTAGCTGAATCTCCTTGCGGAAAGGCGGGGGACGATTTTATGAAAGATGCCTTGGGTGTGAATCGGGTAGAAAAATTCGGCCAATCCGGTGATGGTCTTCGCTCCA
>JALVCY010000272.1 GCA_027009605.1 Saprospiraceae bacterium | reverse complement strand
CTGATAATCAACATGTTGGCGTTCAATTTGTCCTTCGGACGTTCAATATGTGCTTCGCACGTTCAATTGCCTTCGGCGTTCAAGGGGGACGCTCTCTTGGCGGCCTGCTCGTTGTACCGTTGAGTTCACTCCTAAAAGTATTCTGCTGCAAAACTACCAAATGTTATTCTGTTTGGGAATTTTGTTCAATCGTTCAACTGTTGAGTTCACTCCGAAAAGTACCTATTATTATAACTCGAAGGAATGAACAAAATTTTATTTGGTTACCATACGGTTTCCTTTTACAAAAGGGAAACCTGTGGAAGGGTTTTCATAAAGAAACCAAATAAAATTTTGTGGTCTCAGAATGAAGCTACAAAAACTGACTTTTCGGAGCAGACTCACTGTTCAACTGTTCAACTGAAACACTGATAATCAACATGGCGGCGTTCAATTTGTCCTTCGGACGTTCAATATGTGCTTCGCACGTTCAATTGCCTTCGGCGTTCAAGGGGGACGCTCTCTTGGCGGCCTGCTCGTTGTACCGTTGAGTTCACTGCTAAAAGTATTTTGATGCAAAACTACCAAATTTCCCAGCTATCTCAAAAAACCGACTTTTCGGAGCGGACTCAAAGCTTTAAATTTTGAAAACTTGCCTACACTTCAAAAAAAACTTCTTCCAAAGGCAAGCGAAATCTAGGCCCATAGACACCTCCTTCCGCACGTTTTCCACAGGAGATGACCATATTTATTTTAGCTCCTTTCGGCAAATTCAAAATCCTTTGAATGCGCTTAGAATCAATCCCTTCCATCGGACAAGAATCATAACCTTCGGCAGACAAAGCCAACATCAACGTTTGTGCAGCTAGCCCAACGCTTTTGTGACTCATCGTCAGTACTTCGCCGGCACTAACTTCCCGAAACATCGGGCGACGCAAACCTACAAAAAAAGCAAATATCTTTTTCAAAATACCAAATATCCCCAAAAAATCAAAATACAGCGTCGGGATGGTTTTCGTAAAATAGGTCTCCGCACGAATCGGCTTATCTTCCGGCTCTTCCCAAGCCACCTTTTTATTAAAGTCTAAATTAGCATCACAACGCCGCTTCCAATAGTCATGGCGTGTCACCACCACAATTAGATTAGGCGCCGTCTTGGCAGCCGGTTGGCTCATGCAGGCTTTGACCAAAGCCTCCTTTTTGATGCCGGTTTTCACATGGTAAAACTCCCATAATTGAAGATTGCTACTACTCGGCGACAAAATAGCCGACTCTATACACCGCTTGATGACATCATCCGGCACGGCCTCCGGCAAATAATTGCGAATGGCACGCCGGTGCTCAAGAATGGCTCTTAATGAATCCTGCATTGTTTATTTTTTTTTAAAGCCCAACTAATACTTTTACAAATCGTTGAGAATCAATCATTTACACTTCATCACACGAATCTGGTAAAACATAGTTTACTCGAGCGCAAGATAGGTAATTTTTTGTGCTTTTTAATTTGGAGAGTGCTTTTTCTATTCTTTTTGCTGCTCAAACGGTGAGTTTACTCCGAAAAGTTGGATGCAGTGGATTGGATTGGTGATATTGTTTTTGTGCCACAACACAATGCCAAACATTTCTTAACTTTGTCTGTCCGGAGTATGGTAAACACATCGATAAATAACAGTGTTCATTGGAGTACTTTATTCTTTCTTCATTACTATACTATAGGTCAAAGATAAGAAGGTCAAATATAAGATTCTCTTCAATCCAGCACTTAGTCAAGAAGAAATAACGAAATTATTTGAATCGAAAGCCTGCTGTGAGTCAGTCGGATTATTTCGTTTAAAACTTTGAGTCCTCTCCTAAAAGTCGAGAGTGGTGGTTTGCTTTTGAGCCCACAAAATTTTATTTGGTTTCTTTTTGAAAACCCCTCCATAGGTTTCCCTTTTGTAAAACTACCATGCTCACACAAGTCGTATAAAAATAAAGTCATATATCTTGGTTCGGGCGCAGTAGGAGGCTGTCCACACTTCCGCTTTGTTTATATTGAAGTTAAGCATCGCATCTGTTTTAGTTTTTACCGTCTGCTTTAGCTGACGGATAAAAAAACAAGACCGGGAGTCGGCTTTAGCCGCATTTTTTTATTTTTTTAGGCAATCAAATGGGGCTAAAGCCCCTAATAATTTTGCTTCTTTTCCGTTGGTTAAAACCAACGGTAAAGTAAAACCAACGGTAAAGTAAGCCCAAAGCTTGGCAGTAAATCTCGCCGGTACTTCCGAATTCATTCGGGAGTTAGAGCGCAACCTTATTTCAGCTAAATAAATTTAGCTGCTACTAAAAGCCGGCTTTAGCCGTATTTTTTTGGTATTTTCTTGGCAAGTCAATGGGGCTAAAGCCCCTTATAGGCTTGCTTTCTGTGTCCGTTGGTTAAAACCAACGGTAAAGTAAACCCAACGGTAAAGTAAAACTAACGGCAAAGCAATGAAAATCTACCTGACTATATATTGATTTTTTTCATTATGACTTGTGTTTGTATAGTAGGTTTTGCAAAAGGAAACCGTATGGTAACCAAATAAAATTTTGTTCCGTGCTTTAATTTCTAGCTACGTAGACTTTTCGAAGCAGACTCAACTTTCCAAAAGTTTAAACCTTTTGGAAAGTTTAGAGTGGACTATTCTTGACAACCGCTATACCGTTTTAACATCACCTCCCCATCAAAACCAACAAAACAGAAATATCCGCCGGGCTGACCCCACTAATCCGGGAAGCTTGTCCGATATTTTCGGGGCGGATTTTATGTAGTTTTTCCCGGGCTTCGGACGATAGCGAACTGACCTTAAAATAATCCAAGTCTTCGGGCAGCTTGACTCGCTCCAAACGGTTGATTTTGTCCACCATTTCCTGTTCTTTTTGGATGTAGCCCTTGTATTTGATGGCTATTTCGGCAGAATCGACCGCTTCGGGGTGGTATTGGGTGAGCAATTCGTCCAATTCGGGTAGTTTTTGGCGCAAGCCGCTGAGCTGTACATGGGGACGCAACAAGACCTTATGAATCTTCATTTTTTGCGAAAGCGGGGCAGAACCCAATTGGGTCAAATAGGCTTGAATGTCTGCCGGCGCTACGGATGTTTCCCTTAAGAAAGTACCAATTTCTTCGATGGCTTTTTTCTTTTCTTGCACGCCTGCCATCCGCTCTTCCATATTCATCACGCCGAGAGCGGCTGCTTTGGGCGTAAGCCTTAAATCGGCATTATCTTGACGCAATAAAATCCGGTATTCGGCCCGTGACGTAAACATCCGATAGGGCTCTTCCGTCCCCTTGGTAATCAAATCGTCAATCAAAACGCCAATATACGCTTCCGAACGTTTCAAAATAAAAGGGGCTTCTTCGTGGATGGCCAAATGCGCATTGTAACCCGCCATCATCCCTTGTGCGGCAGCTTCTTCATATCCGGTCGTCCCGTTGATTTGGCCGGCAAAATATAAGTTTTTTATCAGGCGGGTTTCCAAGGTCAACTTCAACTGCGTCGGTGGAAAATAATCGTATTCAATGGCATAACCCGGCCGGAACATCTTGGCATTTTCAAAGCCGGCTATTTTCCGCAAGGCCTTAAACTGGACATCTTCCGGCAACGAAGACGAAAAGCCATTGACATAG
>JALVCY010000271.1 GCA_027009605.1 Saprospiraceae bacterium | reverse complement strand
ATTTGGCTAATCACCGCACTGGAGATTAATTCTCCTTTGGGCGTAAAAGTCGCCAGAATATACTCATAAGTCATCAAGCCGGCTTTCCAAAAGACCACCGCTTTAAAGGCTTTTTCCGTAGTTACCTTAAATCCGGGCATATACTCCGTAAATTCATCAATCTCACCCATGTCTGCCGGTTGTATATAGGCCAGTTGAAGGGCTTGCGCCAAAGCGGGATTGGCTTTTTCTAACTCGTGGTGGAGTGATTCAGTCAGGGTAACGGGAAGTTCTACTTCGGGAAAAGCGGAAAGAAATTGTTCAAATGAAGGGCGCATACTAAGGTGTTAATGTATGATTACCTGCCTATACACACAGAATGAATGGGGTTAGCATACCGGAAGTCCAAGGAGTTTTGGGCAAGAATTGCTGCTGATAAACCGATTGGGTCTGTATGTATAACAGGATTAAAGTGTAAACGGTTGCAAATTTAGGGATAAAAAGGGAGAAAGTTGGATTTTGTCTTTGGTCTTTGGGGCGCAGCAAGCTGCTTTTGGTCTTTGGCTTGTGTAGTGGTTTTATTTTGGCTTGTTTGCTGGATGCTTGGGCTTTGAAAGTTGAAGAAGTTGATTCGCTCGCAAGCTTCGCTAGTTGATTCGCTGCGCTAGTTGAAGAAGTTGAGACGGTCGCCTTCGGCTCCCTGGGTTGAGACTCGTCCTTCGGACATCGTGGTTGAGAACTTCGTAGGTTGATAGAGTAGAGCCAAGAAAAGAAAAGTGGTCTCTTCGCATGTTACAATAAATAGCCACCGCAAAAGACCACTTTTCTAGTGTTTTTAAGTGTACTTTATTCTTTCTTTATTAGCTTGGCAGTATAGGTGCCATTGTCTGTTTGTATGGAGACAAGGAAAAAACCATTAGAGTAAGCAGTTAAATCTAAATCAATGGTTTTTGTTTGCACAAAAGATTTTGTAAGAATAATCTGCCCTTGAAGGTTAGACACTTTGATGACTCCTGGCTGGTTAGGAGCGGATACTTGGAAAATGCCGTTAGACGGATTGGGAGAAAGGACAATGCCGTTTTCATTCTCCACGAGATTTTTATTTCCGACAGGTAAACCAAAGGAGTAAACACCGGCACCGTAATAGCCAACCCATAGCTTATTATTGCCATCGACGGCTAAAGAATATATTTGAGCATCCGGTAATCCATCTGTAGTAGAATAGTGACTCCAAGTAGTCCCATTATAAACATCTACTGCCTTATTGGTGCCGAAGTAGATATTGCCTAATGCGTCTTCCACAATATCTTGACAAGTACCTGCAGTGATGCTGTCATTGGCAACAGTAAAAGTAGTTAGCGTAGTGCCATCATATTTGTAGTAAGTATTGTAGGCTGTAAACCAAAGATTGCCTTGGCTGTCATGGAATATTTCGGAGTAGTAGCCATTTGGTAAGACGGAAAAGTTGGAATAATTAGTTCCATCAAACTGGATAATTCCGTTACTGGTAGCGAAATACATGTTTCCACTTGCATCATCTGCAATAGAAAAGACTTGCCCGTCTTCTATTAAAGTATCGTTATAAACCGTCCAGTTGGTACCATCAAATTTGATGACACCGTCACCGTAAAGAGAGCCTAGCCAAATATTACCGCTGCCGTCTAAATAACCGCATTCTTCATATTTTCCCGGTAATGTAATGTTTGAAAAAGAAGCTCCATCGTATTTGGTGATTTTGTTGTACGATGTGCTTTGTATCCAAATGTTGCCTTGTGCATCTTTAAACATTGACCAAGAATAGTTGTCTGCAAGGCCATCTTTTTTGTTGTATCCGATCCAGTTGGTGCCATCAAACTTGGAGACTCCGGCCACTCCGGAAGTCCACATATCTCCATTATTGTCCACGACAATAGCATAAGAACTGGCACTAAGCATCCCACTATCATCTGTTGAATATTCTATCCATCCGCTGCCGTTCTGTTGTGCAGCCCCAATAGCTGTGCCAATCCATAAATTCCCGGAAGCGTCTTTTGTAATGGATGTAATTTTGTCGCTCGCTAATCCGGGTGAAGCTAAGATAGTCCAATTTGCTCCATCAAACATGGAAATTAGAGAGTCTGTAGCAAAATACAAAGTGGTACCATCAACATAAATATCATTAATTTTGTCACTGGATAGACCGTCTGATGTGGTGTAATTAGTAAAATTACTACCGTCGTATTGGCTTACACCTGCATCGGTGCCTATCCAAATATTGTTGGCGTTGTCTGCGATAATAGTCGTTGTCATATTAGATGGGAGTCCATCAGTGGTTGAATAAGCAGTCCAAGTAGTACCATCATTTTTTGCAATGCCATTTTTTGTGGCAAACCACATATCACCATTTGCGGCTTGACAAATACCATGAATCTCATTGCTGGGGAGTGCGGTGGTTGATGAAGAGTAGTTCGTCCAATTGGTGCCATCGAATTTGCTGACTCCTCCTGCGTTTCCTTGCCAATCAGAAGCGGTACCAAACCACATATTTCCATTACTATCTTGGAAAATAGTATTTATTCGGTTGTAAATAAGCCCATCGGCATCCGTGTAATTGGTAAAACTGCTACCGTTATACTTGCTAATCCCCAAAGGAGTAGCAAACCACAGGTTATTAGAGTCATCTACGATGGCTGCATCGGGACTCCAAAGTAGGCCATCTGCAGTTGTAAAATTGGTGTAGTTCGTCCCATCAAATTTAGTCAGACCTTTTGCCGTGCACATCCATGCGTCACCGTTATTGTCAATGGTAACATCCTGCATGTACGGGTCTCTTAAAGGATTAGAACCGGTGTTTTCCGGAGTAAATTGTTGAGCTTGACTGATTAAGGGGCTCGTGGAAAAGACAATTAATGCCATAAAAATTTTGTAGAAATGCTTCATTTTGAAACTTGTTTTATGAAAAAGAATAGGGGTAGTATCACATTGAAGTGAACTGTTTATATTTTGGTGTACGTATATTGTTGAAAATTGTGTACCAAAAGGACTTTGTTCTGCCTTGGGAAAGACGGTGATTTGATGAAGGGAGGGGCTTGTTAGATGAAAGTGTGTTTTGGTTTGATCTTATGCAGTTGATTAGTTGGAAGAAGTTGAGACGGTTGCCTACGGCTCCCTGGGTTGAGACTCGTCCTTCGGGCATCGGGTTGAGAGCTTCGCAGGTTGAGAGATTTGGGTTTTTGATTGGGTTTTTACTTCATTATTCGACATTTGGGATTCTGCATTCGATATTCTGCTAGTTGAGGAAGTTGAAAGAGTTGAATCGCTCGCAAGCTTCGCTAGTTGATTCGCTGCGCTAGTTGAGATTTGGGTTTTTGTTGGTGTTTGTTCTTCATCATGGGGTATTTGGTCGCTTTTCCAACTATTTCAAAAACTAGACCTTTCGGAGTAAACTTACCGTTATGCCGCAAAATTGCTTACTCGGGATATTCCACGCGGATATGATAAATGGAGTGCAAGGTTTTGCGAATGGTTTTGACGATGGTGTCAAATTCGGCAAAGGTGATATCTGAGTGGTCAAATTGATGGGCGTCTTTCTTGAAAGCTAAGACTTTTTCGATAAGCTCATCTAGGTTTAGTTGGTTCGGCTCTTTTAGGCTGTGGGAAGCCGCTTCCATGGA
>JALVCY010000270.1 GCA_027009605.1 Saprospiraceae bacterium | reverse complement strand
ATGATGACACCATCATACTGTCCGCTAAATCAAAAAAGGAATTGGAAGAACAAATAAAAGATTTGATTCCTGAAAAGATTGACAGAGACGGGATGTATTATTTCAAAACTTAATTCTAGCAGGATGCAGTCGGGTTTTGTCCCCTACATTTCGACAAATAACAAACTGATTTAACATAAAAAATTAGAATAAATCTTGATTATAAAAAAGAATAATTAATTATAACTAGATGATAATCAGCCCCTTATCGGTCTCTGGGGCTCAATTTTTGTACTATTAAGGGGTAGTTCATGCGTTTTCCTTACCACTAAGATCACTTTAGAATGCACTAAGACTACACTAAGAATTCCGTTTATGTTGAAATGCACTCAACTCAAATATGGCGAAAATTGGGTCATTTGTTCTTTTGGCATTGGGGATACTTTCCTCCCCCAAATTTGCTAAAAAGCCTGTGGTTATCTTGGCAGAAGGCCGGGCAAATTTGACCCATTCAAAGGGGGACATACACGACTTACAACCGCGACATTCAATTAGAAGATTATTGAATGTTTATTGGCTCTGAACTCTTTGGAGTTTAATCATCGTTCAATCATGTTTCATAAATCTCTGATAACCATTTAGTTATAAATTTAATCAAAACAATTTAGTAACTAAACGATGCCTGTCGTGTATGCAAGTCGTGTATGTATGTCCCGCATGTACCACGCTGGCGGGGTCAAATTTGCCACCCGGTAGCCCGGTTACTTCCGGAACTTAAAGCAAATTTGGGGGTGGAAAAAAACTAAATAAAAACCATGAGCCTAAGTTTATACGTTTTCCAGAAAACTTGCGTCAATTACAAATTATCAAAAAGGGTCAAATGGGGACAAACTCCGACTGCGCCCATTCTACCATGATGTGACTCGCCTGAAAGAAATTTTTATTCTTGGCTGTGTGGACTTTTCGGGTTTTCAAGTGCCTTCGGACGCCTGCCTGCTGCAGGCAGGTTCATTGCCTTCGACGTTCAATTTGCCCTTCGGGCGTTCAATTTGCCTTCGGCGTTCAAGGGGCAAAATCTCTTGGCTGCCTACCTTTAACCTTTGACCCTTAACCTTTTACCTTTAATTGCTGCCACCCCGTTAAACCGATGTACCGTTCACCGCTTTACCGTTGAGTCCACTCCGGCAAGTCCACATCGCCGGAAATCAAAGCTCTGAACAAAATTTTGTTTGGTTACCGTTCGGTTACTGTAGCGGCGACTTCAGTCGCCAAGCTCCGGCGCATAAGTAAAGGAAATCTTGGCAGCTAAAGCAGCCGATACAAAATCAACCTACCCTCGAAGGCAAAAAACAAAGCAAAAGGAACAATACGGGATTGGTAAGCGAAGAATCAAGGTAAGCCGACAAGAGCCAAGCACTAATTCCACTAGGAAAAAACCATTTCGCCGGAAATCAAAGCTCTGAACAAAATTTTGTTTGGTTACCACTTGGTTTCCCTTATAGAAAGCTACCATGCTAACACAAGTCGTATAAAATAAATTTATATATTTCGGTTCGGGCGCAATAAGAGGCCGTCCCCACTTCCGCTTTGTTCATTCTGTTGAAGTTAAGCATCGTCTTTTTTAGCTTTTACCGTCTGCTTTAGCTTTTACCGTCTGCTTTAGCTGACGGATAAAAAAACCAAGATAGAAGCCGGCTTTAGCCGCATTTTTTTATCTTTTTGGGCAACCAAATGGGGCTAAAGCCCCTTATAGGCTTGCTTTTTTACCGTTGGTTAAAACCAACGGTAAAAAAGCACAAACTTGGATTCCGAGTATCTCTTTAATTTCATCTTTTTAGCTTTTACCATCTGCTTTAGCTTTTACCGTCTGCTTTTGCTGACGGATAAAAAACAAGACCGGAAGCCGGCTTTAGCCGCATTTTTTTTTGTATTTTCCTAGCAAGTCAATGGGGCTAAAGCCCCTAATAGGCTTGCTTTTTGTCCGTTGGTTAAAACCAACGGCAAAGTAAAACCAACGGCAAAGCAATGAAAATCTACCTGACTATATATTGATTTTTTTCATTATGACTTGTGTTTGTACGGTAGCTTATAGAAAGGGAAACGATGGAAGGGTTTTCAAAAAGAAACCAAACAAAATTTTGCGGTGTCAAGCGCCAACCACCACACCCAATAGATTTGCGCAAACGCTTAACCAAAGAAAAAAAAGAAAACCTTCCGCCCATAGAAGTTGTTTAAGATAGATTCAATACCTTAGCCAATAAATCCATCAAGATGAGACAGTTTATAGCAGCCCTTTTCGCCATTTTATTGGTAGTGGGAGCGGTGATGATTTCCAAACGCATCATTGCCAACCGGAAAAAACCGGAGCAACATTATGAAAAAATTGTGAAAACAGTTTTTACGCAAGTCGTTGAAAATCAGGACATTCCACTTGTGGTTTCGTCGAGCGGGCAGCTTCAAGCGAAGCATAAAATTGACCTTTTTTCGGAAGTACAAGGTATTTTGGAGCCGACGGGCAAGGATTTTAGGGAAGGAATGGTCTATCGCAAGGGAGAAGTCATCTTTAGAATCAATCATGATGATTTTTCCGCCAATCTACAATCCCAAAAAAGTAAGCTTTATACAACGATTACCAATATTTTGCCCGATTTGAAATTTGATTATCCGGATGCTTTCGCCAAATGGCAGGCCTATCTCCAACAATTTGATATCAATCAGCCCATCAAGCCTTTGCCGCCGACCGGTTCGGAGCGAGAGAAATTTTATATTTCCGGGAAAGGTATTTTTTCTCAATATTACAGCCTGAAAAATGCGGAAGTTCGCTTGTCCAAATATGTGATTCGTGCCCCCTTCTACGGTGTGGTGACGGAAGCTAATGTGCATACGGGGGCGCTTATTCGACCGGGAATGAAGCTGGGGGAATTGATTAATCCCACGGTTTATGAGTTAGAAGTGGCGGTCAATATTTCGATGATGGATTTGATGAAAATTGGAAATACCGTAAAGCTCCAAAATCTGGAACATACGCAATCCTTTACAGGAAAAGTAGCCCGCATCAATGGCAAGGTAGATCCCAATTCTCAGACGGTCAAAGTCTTTATCAATGTCAAAGATCCGGCACTCAAGGAAGGCATGTATTTGGAAGCCTTGCTCAATGCCAAGGTCGCCAAAGATGTGTTTGTGGTAGATCGTAAGTTGCTGAATGACAATCAGTTATTTACCGTAAGGGACTCGGTACTCAAAGCCGTAGTGGTCAATCCCATTTATTTTGATGACCAAAAGGCCTATGTCAAAGGCTTGGAAGACGGCAGCATCATCCTGAGTAAACCCGTACCCGGCGCCTATGACGGAATGAAGGTCAAGATCATGCGCTAAGATTGTAAAAGAGAAAAGCCCTAATACCCTAAACATGAAAAAATTAATCTCTTTCTTTATAAAATATCCCGTGTCCACCAATGTATTTATTTTGGCATTTGTGATATTTGGATACTTGGGTGCTAAGCAATTGCGCTCTTCCTTTTTTCCGTTGAGTGATTCTAAGCTGATTCGGATTCAGGTGATTTATCCCGGTGCTTCACCGGAAGAAATGGAAGAAGGGGTCGTATTAAAAATAGAAGACAATCTAAAAGGCATTGTCGGCGTCGATCGGGTCACCTCGGTATCTAAAGAAAATAC
>JALVCY010000269.1 GCA_027009605.1 Saprospiraceae bacterium | reverse complement strand
ATCCAAACTATACAGCATCTTGTCCCTTTCTAATTTGGCAAAAGTCAATTGCTTGGATATTTTGGCGAAAGTCTCTAAGGGGACATTGCCCATTTTGGTTTGAATCGGCAAAAGGCGCAAGGTCTGCTCATTTTCGCTGTACTTCCCTTTCAAATACAGCCTAACCGGCTGAGTATTAAGCGATTGCAAATTGGCATTCAAGCCGACGACCTGACCTTTAATTGGCAATTGCATCGCTATTTGGTAGGGAGTCACGCCATAGCTCAAGGCTAGATTTTCATCAATATCTAAGACTATTTCTGAAAAGTCCTTGTCCCAACTTCTAGAAATAGATGTCAATCCCTTGACCTGACGAATGGCATCTTCAACCTGATAAGATTTTTCTGCCAAGCCGTCCACCATGGCAGATTGGAGCCGAACTACGACAGATGCTTTGATGGAAGACAAGGCGGTTGCCCCAAAATCAAAAACATCTAATTTTTTAATTCCTTCTAATTCGGACAGCTTATTGCGCAAGCTATCTTCAATCGTCCAAATATCCATTTGGCGACTAAATCTATCTACACAGTTAATAGTAATCGTGGCTTCTGCCGGCAAATTTCCACTTCCCAAACTCAACACACCGGCTTCCGTCCCGAAGGCAACCGAACTCCTGACCACCCAATCTTGTTGGTGCAGCCAATTTAAAAATGGCGTGATTTTCTTTTCGGCGCTGTTGACAGTTTCGTTGGAACTAAATCCAATTTGTGCTTTGACAATACCCGTATCCATCGGCGGCATGGCATCTTTTCCGATGGTCGGCATGATATTTTTTACACTCAAAATCAGTAAGACCAACACCCCAATCGTCAATAAAGCTCGACGACCCAAACGCCATTTTTTATTAGAAAATTTTAAGACATTTGTATAGGGTGTCACCAATTTTCCGACAGTAGAATTATAAATTTTATCAAACCATTGCTCGACCTTAGTCTTGCCCGTTCCGTTTTTATACAAGATGTGTAACAGCTTGGGGATGAAGGTAATAGACAAGAAAAAAGAAATCAACAAGGCAATAATCAAAGTCAAAATCAACGGCTTAAATATCTTCTCCGGGAATCCCCCCACAAACATCAAAGGAAAAACCACCGCTATCGTCGCCACCGTACCCGACCAGATAGGCGCCACGACTTCTTTCGTGCCGTTAATGATGGCGGTATCCAAATCTTCTTTCAACTCTTTCAAGTGTCGCTCCACATTTTCCAAGACCACTACGGCATCATCGGTCAGCAATCCCAATGCCAAAATAATGGCCGTATAAATAACAATATTCAGGCTCCCGCCGGTCAGCCATATAATGGCCAAAGTAGAAAAGAAAACCATTGGTATCGTCACCACCGCTGCCGCTATCGCTCTAAAATTACCCAAAAAAAGCATAATTACAAAAAGCGTAAAAAAGATGGCATCCCGTAAAGCAGTCAACATGTTATCGTTGGACAACTCTATTAAATCCCGTTGGGTATCAGATATTTCAAATTTAATATTTGGGTATTGTGCTTCTAGTTTTTTCATTTCGGCACGGGCGGCCTTGGACACACTCAACACACTGCCCGTAGGCGAACGCTGAATGGATAAGGCTACCGCGGCTTTCCCATTTCCCAGGTAACCACTCCGCCGTTTGGTATGCCCCCACTTGACATCTGCCACATCGCTCAACTTGACATTCGGCAGAACCGGCAATTGTTTTAGGCGTTCAACATCATCTTTTTCTCCATAGAAAGTCACCGTGTAAAAACTATTTTCGCCTTTGACAAAACCGATGGGCATATCTCGATTCAGCGTTTTCAGCATCATGGCGATTTTATCGAAATCAATATTGTAGCGTTTGGCCTTAAAAGGATCGACTTCGATATTGATGGAAGACTGGTAGCCGCCGAAAACTTCGACATTGCCGATTTCGGGATTGCTCAACAAGTGGGGTTTAATAAAACTCTCGGCAATTTTCCGGACATCGCCCAAGTTCACCAAATCATTTTTTGGCGAAAGCGAAATAATATCCACCGGCAAGGTAAAATCACCCACCGTATAAATGGCAGGATTGGCATTTTGGGGCAAGTTTCCTTTGGCAATCGACAAAGCATTGGCCACATCCACAGCCGCTGCATTCAAACTTTTATCATAAGAAAACTCCGCCTTGACAATGGAAAAATTGGCCACATTAATCGAGTTAATATCGGTCACCATCCCCAATCTTGAAATCTCTTGCTCGATGGGCTTGGACACCGTATTGGCTGCCACCTGAGCCGTCGCTCCGGGAATTTTTGTAATGACCACCACCTGCGGCGGATTGGCATCCGGAAACAAATTTTTAGGCAAGGTCTTTAAGGCCAAAACCCCAAGAATAAAGAAGCCCGCTATCATCGAATACAGCAAATAGGAGCGTTTGTGAAAATAGTCAAACATAATTATTCGCCTTTAATTTTTAGTGAGACACCCGCCAAAAGTTTTAATAATATATCTTGCTTTGCCAAGATGATTTCTTTTCCGACTAAGTCTTCATTGCTGACCACTGCTCCTTGCTCGCCACTTTCGATAATATTTACTTCTTGGGGAGTGGCATGATCATCCTTACGGACCAATACAAAACTTTTTCCATTGCGGTTAATAACGGTATCAAAGGGCAACAAAACGCCTTCCCCGTCATAGACCAATACGTTGACTTCCACTCGATTGCCGCTGGTCAATTCCGGGTCATCTACATACACTTTATACTCCGCCAATCCATTAAAACTACTGTTTAGCGGGATGGCATCCAATTGCTTGCCGTCATAGTCTATTCCTTTGACAGTCAACTCTTTAGGCGCTCTTACGACCAAATAAAATCCGTTATTAGCTTGAATATTCGCAATGGGATGACCGGGCATGGCCATATCACCCACGTGCACCATGGTCTTGGAAATATTCCCATTTACCGGAGAGCGAACCACCGTATAACTGCCCAAATTATCCAGCTCCAAAATCTTTTGATTCAGGGCTTCCATTTTTGATTTTAGTTCTGATATTTTGCTTTCTTCTTGCTGAGATTGCTCAATGGAAGCGCCGTTGACTTTGACCAATTCCAGGGTTCTCTCGTGGGAAGATTCCAAGTTTCGGAGTGCGACTTTTAATGCTTCTTTCTGGGCATTAACGCTATTTACATTGCTTTGAATACTAGCATTATCCAGCCGGGCAACAATGTCTCCTTTCTTGACATGGGTGCCACCGGGACGCACCATCGTGACCCGTGCCGCCACCTTAGAAGACAGGTTGACATCTCGGTCATTTTTTGATTCGGCGAGATAAGGCAGTGTCAATTGCACCGGTTTTTTAGCCGGCTTAAAAGTAGAAACGACCACACCATAAGACTTGGCCACCGGTGCTTCTTGTTCACGTTTTTTGGCTTTTTTGACAGCCATCACGCCCAAGGCAATCAAGACCACGACGACCAAAATGGCCAATACATTTTTGATGATTCTGTTATTCATTTTATTTTTTGGTTTTACGTAACTATTTAGGCACCCACTATTTTGGTCAAAAAATGCCCTTTTTGCGCCTGTTTTTGCTAAAATTTTCTCACGTAGCCCAGCTACGCTTCAAAAATTGTAGCTTCAACATACACAAAAATGCCTATTTTTTG
>JALVCY010000268.1 GCA_027009605.1 Saprospiraceae bacterium | reverse complement strand
AGAAAGTTGAGAAGGTTGAGAAGGTTGAGAAAGTTGAAAAAGTTGAGAAGGTTGAGAAAGTTGAGAAGGTTGACAAGGTTGATTCCTCCGTCCTTTGGACTTCGCTAGTTTATTCACTCGTTATTGAGGCTTGGGGAAAGCTGTGGTCAAAAGTGATGGCAGAATCTATGATGCAGCGGAATGATGAATTTGGGCATCTTCTATGTAGAGTCGTAGTGTTGGGAAAACCATTGGCTAGCTGAAAATGTGTGATTGGAACGGTTTTTTCGGGGAGTACAATAGAAATTTTGTGATTTCGGTTGCTTATGTACTTGGATGCCGGAATTAAATGAAAACAGTCTATGAAACGCTTAACTTTTATCTTTTTCTTGGCTCTTTGGAACGTCGCCGGCTTCGGGGCTAAGTTTTATGTAGATCCAATGGCCGGAAGTATGTCCAATGATGGTTCTTTTGATGCGCCTTGGTCCACTTTTGCAGAAGTAATCAGTCAGAATAAGATTGAGAGCTATCACTATTTGCCACTTCCTTATTCTTCTAATAGCCATTTGAATGTCTTTAACCAAGGAGCGCCGGTACAGGCGGGGGATACCATCTATTTGCGGAACGGCTTGCATGGGGATATTGTTTTGGCAGGCTACCAAAATATAAAGCCTATTTATGTTTTTGCGCAAGCAGGACAGCATCCGGTATTTAGACAGTTGGATGTGGCGGCATGCCGGAATTGGGTGTTTGCCGGAATTGATATCAGCTCAGAGCCTTATGGGGATTATCTGACGGGAAAATTGGTGAAAATCGAATCCCATAATTGGCACGGCCCCTGTAGTCTTATTGAATTGCACGGATGCCGGATTTTTAGCGGTGCCCATCCTTGGACTACGGCGGATGAATGGCTGAATAAAGTCAGTGACGGGGTATTTGTCCGGGCTGATTCTATACGGGTGCTGAATAATGACATCCGGAATGTGGCTTTTGGTATTCAGTTGGTGGGAGATTATAATGAAGCATTGGGAAATGATATTGTTAATTTTTCAGCAGATGGAGCCCGGATTGAAGGCTCGCATAATGTTTTTGATGGCAATCTAATCAAAAATTGCTATAAGGTGGATGATAATCATGATGACGGGATTCAGTCTTTTACCACAGGCGGGGTCGTGGTGGATGACAATGTGATTCGGAATAATATTATTTTGAATTATGATAATCCCAACCAGGCTTTGTTGGGGTCGATGCAAGGGATTGGTTGTTTTGATGGTTTTTATCATGATTGGGTGATTGAGAATAATTTGGTGGTGGTGAATCATTGGCATGGAATATCCATGTATGGGGCAATTAATTGCCGAATTATCAATAATACCGTGCTAGATCCTACGCCGGGTATTGCTCCCGGACCGTCTTGGATAAAAATAGCTAATCACAAAAACGGTCAGCCGAGTACCGGTTGTACTGTGAAGAATAATGTTGCCAATAGTTTTGATGCGCCGGGCCAAAGTGTGGGCAGTAATCAAAGTTTTTCGACGGTGGCAGATTATCACAATAATTTTGTGGATGCGGATAATTATGATTTTAACTTATTGAGTAACAGTGTGTTAGTTGATGCCGGAGATGCTGCAGTGGCACCGCCTTTTGATATCAACGGCACTTCACGGGCTAATGGGCAAGGCCCGGATATTGGCGCTTATGAGTACGAATATATTGTGGGGACGGAGGAGGTCCTTCCGGAAAATGATATATTCTTGTTACCGAATCCGGCATCGGACAAGGTGTCATTGATGGGGAGGGTAAAAGGCAAAATTTATGTTTTTTCTTCGACCGGTTTGTTGGTGAAGGAAGTCGAGAGTCATGGGACAGTTGCTCAAATTTCTCTTAATAATCTGGAAAGCGGTGCTTACTTTTTTGCGTTTAGGAATGAGACTTCGGGGGAATTGATGGTGCGGAAGTTGGTGGTGGAGCGCTAGAAGGAGTCTTTGGTCTTTGGGGCGCGCCGGTGGCGCTTTTGGTCTTTTGCTTCGGTAGGGAGTTGTTCTTGGGGTTGTTGCCGGATGCTTGACTTTTGTGGTTGGGAAAGTTGAATCGCTGCGCTAGTTGAAGAAGTTGAGACGTTCGCCTTCGGCTCTCTTGTTGAGAACTCGTCCTTTGGACTTCGTGGTTGAGAGCTTCGCAGGTTGAGATGACTTGGGTTCTTGTTTGGGATTTTACTTATCATTTGATATTTGGATTTCTGTTTGGGTTTTTAGTTGAGAGAGTTGAGGAAGTTGATTCGCTGCGCTAGTTGATTCACTTGTCCTTCGGACTTCGTTAGTTGAATCGCTGCGCTAGTTGAAGAAGTTGAGACGTTCGCCTTCGGCTCTCTTGTTGAGAACTCGTCCCGATTACTATCGTGGATACGGACTTCGTGGTTGAGAGCTTTGCAGGTTGAGATGACTTGGGTATTTATGGAGATTTTTACTTCATTATTCGATATTCGGCATTCATTATTCGAAATTCTGTTAGTTGAAAAGTTGAAGAAGTTGATTCGCTCGCAAGCTTCGCTAGTTGAATCGCTGCGCTAGTTGAAGAAGTTGAGAAAGGATTAGATGTTTGCCGGGCTATATTGTTGTTTTATGGGGCTTTATTTTGTAAAAAAAAAGGATGGGTTTGGTGGGGACTGAAAAATTTCTTATCTTGGTCTTTATTTCATTTTGTGTGATTGGGGATTTATTCACTGACTATTAGTGGTTAGTGATTTCCCTTTTTGTGCAAACCAAAACCATAAACCATGAAAAGAATACTTTTTTTGACAGGAGATTTTACGGAAGATTATGAAACTATGGTGCCCTTCCAAATGATGGAAATGATGGGGTATAAAGTCCATGCGGTTTGTCCCGGAAAGAAGAAAGGGGATATCGTAAAGACCGCTATCCATGATTTTGAAGGCGACCAAACTTATACCGAAAAACCCGGACATAATTTTACTTTGAATTATAATTTTTCCAGTGTGCGGGTGAAGAATTATGCAGGATTGGTTATTCCCGGCGGGCGGGCACCGGAGTATCTACGCCTAGATCCCAAAGTGCTGAAAATTGTGCAAGAGTTTTTTGCGGCGGATAAACCGGTGGCGGCTATTTGCCATGGCGCCCAAATCTTAAATGCCGCCGGCGTGGTCAAAGGCAGGAAACTAACGGCTTATCCTGCGGTTGGACCCGATGTGACTATCGCCGGAGGAGACTATCAAGATATTCCTGTAACAGATGTTTTTGTGGATGGGAATCTAGTGACTGCTCCCGCTTGGCCTGCTCATGGTAAATGGATGCGGGCTTTCTTGGAAGTATTGGGGGCGAGGATTGAGATCTAGGTTTTTTGTCTGGTTTGGGTGGTTGGGAGAGTTGAAGGAGTTGAATCGCTGCGCTAGTTGAAGAAGTTGAGACGTTCGCCTTCGGCTCTCTAGGTTGAGAACTTGTCCTTCGGACTTCGTGGTTGAGAGCTTCGCAGGTTGAGACGGTTTGGGTTTTTGATTGGGATTTTACTTATTATATGATATTTGGGATTCTGTTTGGGTTTTAGTTGAGGAAGTTGAATCGCTGCGCTAGTTGAAGAAGTTGAGACGTTCGCCTTCGGCTCTCTAGGTTGAGAACTTGTCCTTCGGACTTCGTGGTTGAGAGCTTCGCAGGTTGAGACGGTTTGGGTTTTTGATTGGG
>JALVCY010000267.1 GCA_027009605.1 Saprospiraceae bacterium | reverse complement strand
CTAGACAACTGTAGCCGCCGATATATAACCGCCCCCAAAATTAAAATTGAATCAAAAAGAAGCCACCTGATTAAATAGAATAATCTCTCCCTACCTTTGACATAGAACAAATCAATACTAATATAAATAATATCAATTTGAATGATATTTAGCAAGGTCTTATCTTTGCCTTAGAATTAACCATTTAGCCGTAAGGCCAATCATAAAATAATCAAGAAGATGAATGCCATTGGAATTAACCAAAAAAAAGCAACCAAGCTAAACAAAAAGCTAAATCAACTCCTAGCCAATTATCAAGTATTCTATATGAATACCCGTGGCTATCACTGGAATATTCGCGGCCCACAGTTTTTTGAGCTACATTTAAAATTTGAAGAACTATACAATGACTTACTCATCAAGGTTGATGAAGTGGCAGAACGAGTCCTGACCCTAGGCGGACAACCTGCCCACGCCTACTCCACCTACTTAAAAGTATCGCAAATCAAAGAAAAACAAAATATTTCGGACGGAAAAACAGCTATAAAAGATATTTTGAAGTCTCTAAAAAGCCTATTGAAGCTACAAAGAGATATTTTGAGCTTGGCGGCAGATGCCGAAGATGAAGGCACCAATGCGTTGATGAGTGATTACATTCGTGAACAAGAGAAATTGGTTTGGATGTACTCTGCTTTCTTGGGGTAATCAACCACCGGACTTTTCAGCTTTACAAAAAAAGGTAGCCCAACTTGGGCTACCTTTTTTTTGTATGTGACAATGTAAAATAAAAAGAGCGACCACGAAACTGCTTTCATGGTCACCCTTCACACTATGAAACACTATAAATCTACACTAGATTCGTACACAAGATACAAACATTTTATTTCTCAGCAAATAATATTACCAAAATATACCCAATTTTTTCGTTTTTTCCCTTCCTCGCCCAAAAATTAACCGTTAGTTAGGCCTTTTTTCACATTCCACCAGCCTTTTTCGACCAAAGCGCCCATTTTTTCATAAAAATCAATGGCATCTGTATTCCAATCTAATACTTGCCATTTGGCCAAAACGGCCTGTTTTTGTTCTGACTTTTGTAAAAAAGCCTCTAAAAGAAGCTTCCCGACACCTTGCCCGCGATAGGCTTTTGTGACAATTAAATCCTCGAGATACATCATCTTCCCTTTCCACGTCGAAAAAGCGGCATAATACAAGCAAATCCCTATTATTTTCCCATCCGTCTCAGCCACTAAACACTCAAACAAATGCTCTTTAAACAACCGCTGATAATCAGCCAAACTGGCCGTAACAGCATCCGGTGCTCGCTCAAAAACGGCTAACTCACAAACCAACTCTCGAATCTCCTTTAAATCACTAAATTGGGCTTCTCTAATGCTACACTCCATGGTCTCTATTTTTTGTTTGGTTCTCGAATCACAATACGAATCCTAATCATCCCGCAAGGTAGCTATTTTATACTGAAATCTATTGATGCTTTGGGCGCAGTCGGAGTTTGTCCCCATTGACCCTTTTCGATTATATGTAATGGGCGCAAGTTTCCGGAAAAAAATGCGGCTAAAGCCGGCCTTCTGCTTAGTTTTGGTCCGTCAGCTAAAGCAGACGGTAAAAGTAAAAGTTGATATTCCGGAAAAAGTCTAAATTCCTTGGCTTTAGCCTGCCTTACTGTAAGTTTAACCGACGAAGCAGAAGCAAAACTATTGGGGACTTATGTCTATTTTACCGTTGGTTTTACTTTACCGTTGGTTTTAACCAACGGACTAGAAGTAAAACTATCAGGGGCTTTAGCCCCATTGTCTGAACAAATATAAATAGAACGATATTCTGTCTTTTTTTTGGGGCGGGGCAAATGCAATTCGCCCTTGTGGGGAGCTGACCCAATAAAAAAAGTCACTTTGGGTTACCAAAGTGACTTTGCGTACTGATAGTTTGTGTTTATTAGTTTCCTAAAACAGACTTCTTAGCAGGAAGTGTTTTTTTAGCTTTAGTCGCTTTTACTTCTCCGTGAATAGTCAAAACAGTCTTAGGATTTTGAGGATCATTAGTTGTCAAAGTAACAGTTTTGGTAAATTTACCTACACGCTTAGTATCATAGCGTACTTCTAATTCAGCTGTTTCACCAGGCATGATAGGATCTTTTGGAGGCTTAGGGACAGTACATCCGCAACTTCCTTTAGCATTCTTAATAATTAATGGTTCTGTACCTACATTCTTAAATTTGAAGATACGTAGCGGATCAGATCCTTTCTCAATCACACCATAATCAAGTTTCTTCACATCAAATTGAGCTTTAGGCTGTGCAAAGGCTGCAGCACTCACAAAAAGAACGAAAGCAAAAAGAGCAACAATTTTTTTCATCGTTAAGATTTTTTATGTCTGTTAAAAATTATTTTTGATAGTACAAATGTAGTGCGATTCCCAATACAATCAAAGCTCCTAGCAGTTAATGCATAGTTAACAAAACATAATTATCTATATATCAATAAGTTATGAATGCCATAAAACAGTAATTGGGAAAGTGACCAAATATTATTCTGATTGAATACTTTCTGTTCAATTGTTGAGCCCGCTCTAAAAAGTCCACGCCGCCAGAAATTAAAGCACGGAACAAAATTTTATTTGGTTACCATACGGTTTCCATTAACCAAAGGTGCCGATTCCTATCGGCATTGGAAGGGGTTTCAAAGAGAAACCAAATAAAATTTTGTGGGGGCTAAAGAACAACCCTCTACTCCTGACTTTTCGGAGTAAGCTCAATGATAAAGTAAAATCCCAAACAAAAACCCAAATCTCTCAACCAGCGAGCGAATCAACTAGCGAAGCTTGCGAGCGAATCAACTTCCTCAACTAACAGATTATCGAATGTAGAATCCCAAATATCGAATAATGAAGTAAAATCCCAAACAAGAACCCATATCATCTCAACCTGCGAAGCTCTCAACCCGAAGTCCGTATCCACGATAGTAATCGGGACAGTCTCAACCCAGAGAGCCGAAGGCGAACGTCTCAACTTCTTCAACTAGCGAAGCTTGCGAGCGAATCAACTTCTTCAACTAGCGAAGCTTGCGAGCGAATCAACTTCTTCAACTGGCGAAGCTTGCGAGCGAATCAACTTCTTCAACTCTCTCAACCTCCTAAACTAAACAGAATATCGAATGAGGAATAACGAATGCCGAATAATGAAATAAACGAAGCCAAGAACAAACCACCACACAAGCCAAAGACCAAAAAAACTCACCGCAACAAAGTCACATTCCCCTTCAGCAAACGTTTTTCCCCATCCACACAATCCAGTTTTATCAAATACACATACACATCCGAAGGCATTTCCTTTCCTTTATACTTACCATCCCATCCGGCATTCCCCTGCCCCGAATACACTTTCTCGCCCCAGCGACTATACACCGTTATATCCACATCGCTCAAAGTATAACTCAGATTCGCCACCCTAAAGAAATCATTTTTGCCATCTCCATTTGGGGTAAAAGCATTGGGTATTTTTACTTCTACGTCACAAAGCGTTTCGACTTGCACTAAGACAGAATCCGTATGACTACATCCGTTTCCATCGACAACCTGAACATAAAACCAAGTCGTTTGATCCGGAAAGGCAAATGGCGCTTCACAATCGGTACAACTCAAAAATCCACTTGGAGACCAATGATAGCTACCCAAACCGGTCGTAGCAGCCAACTGCACACTATCCCCTATTTGAATAAAAGCATCCTTCGGTAAAATACTAACATCAGGACTCGGCCACACCGTCAAATCCACACAATAAGTACTGTCACACCCGCCAACACTCGTCTTAGTCACACAATACTCTCCACTTTCCGTGTAGCTCTGACCATCCAAGACATAAGTCTCGCCGGCACAAATCGACGCCTCCTCTTTCACCAAAATACTATCTAACTCACTGACCGTCACACATTTAATCTCATAACACCCGGCCGAATGCTCAATCGTATCACAATACACGCCGGCACTGGTCACTTCTTGCCCAAAGATAATGACACTGGAACCATGACATAATGCCAAATCAGAATTAGTCACTAAAGTATCCTCTATGATTAAGACATTGACTTCCGCCGTCGCTTCACAACCATCGGCATTCGTGCCCGTCACCGTAAAATGCAAATCCGTCGTTGGAACAAATTCTACTTTTGCGCAAGCCGCATCCTGACACATACCCGCAAGCATCGGAGTCCACGTATAAGTATCCGCTCCACTCACCTCCAACTGCACGGTATCACCAAGACAAACCGCCTGATCCGGACTCACCGTCAATTGCACCCCATCAAAAAAGCTCACTGTCACCTCATCCGTCGCCGTACAAGCCCCATTGGAAACCGTCAGCGTAAACGTCGTAGTCTCATCGGTCAATATCGTTGGATTAGCGATAGACGCATCATTCAATTTCGGCGCACCCGGTGTCCATGTCAGCTGATTTCCCGCTTCAACTGTCGCATTCAAATGCGCTTCTTTGCCCCGACAAACAGAAAAATCTGCGCCGGCATTGGCTTGGGGTACCGCCAAAACAACAACCGTAACGGCATCCGTTTCCGAGCATCCCTTCTCGTTGGTTATCGTCACCGAATACAACCCCGTGGACAGGGGACTGACCATCTGAATTTGTGCCGAAGGATCGGTAACGCCCTCCCCTTGCCATTGATAGGTAGCCCCATCCGATGCCACTAAGGTCGCGATATCTCCCATACAAACTTGGTCATCTGCCGACCAAATCCTAGGCTTTGGCAACACGGTTATCACATATTCATAGGATAACAAGCAATCTCCGTCGTCTTTCAATTTTAGGCTATAGGTTATGGCATTAAAGGTCTCATTTTCCTTCGTAAATGTCGTCTGCGAACAAGTCGGGCAAGCAATTCCCGACACACCGCCGTCCCACTGATAGTGATGTCCCGCCAATTCCGGCCGACCGATGGAAATCATCTCTCCCGAACAAATCGTATCCACTACAACCGCCGGGTATAATATCGGCGTCTGAACCTTCACCACAGTCTCCGCACAAACACAATTTTCGGGCTCTCCAACCACTATCATCAACTTACAAATCTGCTCCGGACTAATCGCTTGCGCAAAAATATTGAAGCTGGCCTTTTCATCTTCCTCTAAATATTTTTCAAAGGAAAAATCTTGCACCCAATCATCTCCCGCCGACACTAGGCCATCCCCATCATTATCCAGATATAATTTGAATACAATTGGGGTCGTATTCAAAATACCTACATTGGTTATTTCTATTTGCAAATCTACCAACGAATCACTACCCGCCTGCGGATGAGCAATAAAAGCATCTATCGAAAAAACCGGTTTTTCTATCTTGATGGTCGCTACTTGAGCGCCGGTTTGGACTTTAATATCACAATCTTGCGGCATTCCCGCACAAGAAGCAGTCGCCTGCGAAGTCGCATAAAATGGAATCGCCACCGTCTTACAATCATATCCCAAAAAACCAACTACCGAAAAACTCAAGCTCGCATCCGTCAAGCCTTGCGGCAAACCCCACCGCAATTCGTTGCCCGATATCACCGGCGTACAACTCCCAAAATCACCACTGCAAGAACCCGCCACAAAGCTAATCCCCGTAGGCAATTGGGCAAACAAAGTATCATAACTCCCCGTCGTATCCGAAAAACTCAAATTAACAGACATCATCAAACTATCCCCACAGCCCGGATACCCGTCTGACCCCACTGTGATAGCGGTAGCATAAGGGGCGGTGATGCTCGTGACATTCATTTCTCCCCCGATTTGCGCAATCGTATTGGTCGGCAAATCACATATCTTATTGGCCGTTGCCGAATAAATAATAAAGGCGCCGGCAATAAAATCACAATTGGTCACCGTCTTAAATCGTATGGTCACTGAATTGGCCGGTGCCGAATTCACACCCGGCAAGCCATGCGCCTTCAACGTGTCTAAAGCATTGGTTACCACCCATTTATAAACATTGCCACCAAGATCATCCGGATCATCCACAGACACAAACTGGCCGCTCCCCGTAGGCCATTCCATCTCGCTGCTACCCGGACTAATCACCATACCCGGCGGCAATTGGGCTTCTACTGCCAAATCAAAGACAGATCCCAAGCCCGCATCAAAGACCTCCACATAAGACCAAGGCATCTCCTCACACAAGCCGGCAGACAAATCCAAACTATCCGGCACCAAATCTATCACCCCGGGCGGAGATGTCACTTGACAACTACCGGACTGAGCCACACACGGCGTCTGGATTAAATCTGTGTAAGGCGCACAACTCCATCCATAATTAAATCGTACATCCACCGGAGCACAGTCATGATTTATGCCAACTAAATGCAAGTAAACCGTATCGCATTGAGCCAACGAATCCAATTGGAAAATTCCATTTTGCGCAAGCACCTCCGCACCCGTCTTCCGGTTATACAATTGAAACCCATCGACCAATCCATTGTCTGCAACCGGATACAACCAGACATTGGGGGCATCCGTCACGGCATCGTTCGGACACGTTAGATTCAAGACATTGCTCAAGCTAAAATCCCACGAAATACTATCACTCAATTCTATCTTATCACACAAATCAAAGTCTAGATTCAATGAAGGATGCTTGCCGGTCAAACGAAATTTAGCCACCGTATCCAAGACCTCGTGATAGGCATCATTTTGCGGAAGCAAGTCACTGGACAAACCTCCCAGATAATTATTCCCTCCTTGAAACAAACAGCTCGTATTTTCATAATTCAATCGCATTCGGACATAGACGTTATCATCCCAAAACAATTCTGGAAAGTCACTCCGCTTAAAGATATAAAAACCCGTCACATCCTCGTTGGGATAAGCCACACTGGCCGGCTCTATCGAACTATAATGTATCACCGTCGAATCCGGATAATCCAATATAAACTGACCATTCAAGGTGGCATACTCAATATAACTCTCCGACAATTCCAAACCCTCTATCCGCGGCACTCTGATTTCATGAATCATGGCTGTACGCCGGTATTCATTGGGGAAGAAATTAGGAAAAATACCATAAAAGAAAGAAAACAACAACCCCTTCCCGCTCGTCTTCCCTTGACAAATATCCACCGTATTGGCCAGTCCTTCTTGCGCAAAAAAGGCAATATTTCCGATCTCCAAATTTCGATTTTTACAATCGCAAGCAAACAAGTCTTCAGGAGCCGGCGACGCCTTCTCCGTCAAATAAATCTTGGGCTCAAACTTCAAGCTAAAGAAACCAAAAGACGAACCATTCTGAAAATTATAATTGATGCGATAATCTGACATAAACAGAATAGAATCCCCTTTTTCATACCTATAATCAACCGGCACATCGCCTCCGGCCATCGACAAAGACGCCGGAGAAATATCATAGTAATAAGCCAATAATTGCCCCTTCAAATTAGGCGCTTCCCCATCCGCTACCGCCGGGCATGTATAATACACGCCGGCACTCTTATCATATATTTTTATTCCCTTGTAGAAATTTTGGAATCCCGTCGTGGGCTCCAACAATTGTTTTAATTCCTGACTTTTCAAATTGGGCTGCACGCCAAAAGACGAATCAACCGTAATCCACAATTCAATATAACCATTGGAGAAAGAGACATTGGGCACATCGGCCACAACAATGCCGTTTATATTAGCATGCACCGTATCCCCGGCCACTGCCCGATCTCGACGGATAGCCCCCAAATCTATGCTCCCACCGGCATCAGCCACGTGGTCATTATCATTATCCGGTTGCCCTAAAGTAGTCCGATACAAGTCAAAGCTATAATCCATATACCCAATCACCGTATCCAAACATACTCCGGAAGTAGCCCCACCAAAACTGGTCGAAAACAAATTACAATACTGGATATTACAACCCGGACTACAAAACGGCTCAATGGCCATCTCTGCATTGGCACTAATTCGCGCTGACGAGCTGACCGAACTACAAGAAGCTTCTCCCACACATACATGCGGACAAGACGAGAACAGACTATCTTTCGGCGGGGGCTCCGTCCCATAGCAATCCGGATCCAAAACAAAGACTACAGGAATGGCCAAATCACCCAAAGAATCAGGCAGTGGCATGGCATAAGACAAATCTACATGAGTGATCTTATCCAACGTCATCATCGTATCCACCGTCATCGGCGCAACACCATCAAATTGCCAATCTACGGTCGGCAATAGGCTCATTCCGCAAGGCAATTCGAGACTCAAATGAAGCGCCCCGCTCTCCTCATCCAAAAAAGGACTGGATACATGGTACAACATCGTTTGCTCCATTCCGTCTTCTAATGGCGCCACTTCCAAGGCGGCCGATATATTATCATTGGCCTTGACAGTGTGGACATCTATCTCATGATAAGTATCCTCCGGCAAAGTACACTCTTTGTAGTAAGCCCCCGAAAAAGACCAAGCCATCCCTTTACTCTGACAGTCGCCGCCGGAGCAAGCCACCATATCCCAAAGCACTGTTGCTTGCGTACCCGCAGGTATAGAAGGTATCGTTATCTCCATAGCCAAATACGTCGCTGCATTCGGCAAACACGGTTGGGAAGCCGAGTCGTTGTATTTTGGGGTCAATTCTGTCGTATCTCCATCCTGTACCAGACGAACCGTTCCTTGAAAAAAAGCATCAAAAGAAGCCGTCGGCACCAAGCTCAGTTCCATAAGACTCACATCATTCCGGGTACTATTATTGGAGACTATTAGGCCTTGCGGCAAAAGATTAGAACCACAATAACACAGCGGATCCGTCACAATAGAATCAAAACTCAAGACATCCCCCAATTCGGTATCTAACTCTACATAAACAATAGCATTGACATCAAAATGGGTACAAATCTCACCACCACACCCCCAGCCCAGCGAAATATCAGACAAAGCAGTTATTTGCTCTTGCCCGCATATATTAATTTTTACTTTTTCCGTAAGGATCAGCTCCTCGCCTTGCTCCAATAAACCATCGCCATCTCCCACATTCATAAAATCTGCCGCCCCAAACTCCAACCTAAACTCCCCATTGGTCGTAGAAATATCCGTCCCATCATCCGAGCTCATCTCCAAACCCAAATCATGCACATCCGTAAACGTAAAATAGCGGACAGGCCCCGGCCGGGTATTCCGTATCGTAAATTTACGGATTAGCGTCTCCCCTTTCACCCCATGCAGCACCGGAGATTCGACTTTCGTAAAAACCAAAAGCGAGGTCTTTACATCAAACTGCGGCGAAGACACATTGTGCAACTGCCCGCCCGTATAATCCAAATCCAAACTATAAACAAATAATTCGCCCGCATCCACACAGCCGGACACCGCACAAGGCGCATGCGCCTGAAATTGAAGCGTCACCGAACTACCCGCCGCCAAATCTACCAATTCAAACACTGGCTTCTGCAAATTACTTACATTCCCTTCACTACCCCCAACTATACTATTCGCCACGTACTCAATTTCGCAAGGAAAATCCATCGTCACCTTCAGATTGGCCATATCCGAACCGGTATTATTCGTAATGACCACCTCAAACCCGGCTTCGTTACAAACCGCAAAATCATCGGGATTACTAAAAGAAACAGACTGAGAAAAGCCCAAAAAGGACAAAAAAACTAGAGAAAGAACCAAAAAAAAACGAAAATATCTCATTTTAGGAAGCAATTGTTAGATAAATAAATAGCAACTATTCAGCACGAACATTGAACAAAAAATCTATTTCCCCTACTGAGCAGCTACAATAAATGATTAAAATCAAACTCTTCTGACACAAAGATATAAATTTATTTCAATATACAACGGATGTAGTCGGGTTTTGTCCCTTCCTTTTCGTCAATGGGGCTAAAACCCCTAAGTGTTTTGCTTCCGATCCTTCCTATCCGTTGGTTAAAACCAACGGTAAAGTAAAACCAACGGTAAAATTTGTAAGCCAAAAACAAACGTCTCAACTTCCTCAACTAGCGAAACGAATCAACTTCTTCAACTAAAAAACCAAACAGAATACCGAATGTAGAATCCCAAATACCAAAAATGAAGCAAAAAACCCGTAAATACCCAAATCATCTCAACCTACGAAGCTCTCAACCCGAAGTCCGAATCCACGATAGTAATCGGGATGAGTCTCAACCTAGTGAGCCGTAGGCGAACATCTCAACTCCTTCAACTTTCTCACTACTCACTACTCACTACTCACTACTCACTACTCATCTCAACCTGCGAAGCACTCAACTACGAAGTCCGAATCCACGATAGTAATCGGGACGAGTCTCAACTTAGTGAGCCGAAGGCGAACGTCTCAACTTCTTCAACTAGCGCAGCGAATCAACTTCTTCAACTAAAAAACCAAACAGAATTCCAAATATCAAATGATGAGTAATATCCCAAACAAAAACCCAAACTCTCTCACTTCCCCTTCCCCTTAACCAAAACCAAAACCGTATAAAAAAGAATCTTAACATCCAGCGACAAAGACATATTTTCAATATAAAGGATATCAAACTTCAAGCGTTGAATCATCTGATCCACATTCGAAGCGTAGCCATATTTGACCTGACCCCAAGAAGTAATCCCCGGCCGAACTTTCAGAAGATGGCGATAATGCGGAGCCCGTTCCATTATCTTATCAATGTAGTATTGGCGTTCCGGGCGGGGACCGACTAAAGACATATCGCCCCGGAGGACATTCCAGAAATTCGGCCATTCGTCGATGCGCCATTTTCGCATCGTAGCCCCCCAGCGAGTACAGCGCGCATCATCTGTTTGCGAAAGCATCGGCCCTGACTTTTCCGCATCAACATACATCGACCGGAATTTGATGATCTTAAACGGCTTGCCATTCAAACCAATTCGTTCTTGCAAATAAAATATCGGCCCCGGCGAAGACAAACGTACCAATATCGCACTCACAATCAACAACGGAGAAAATAATAATAACATAAAAATACTCACTAAAACATCAATTATTCGCTTGATGGTCTTCTGCCAAGCCGGCATCAATTCTTGGCTGATTTCGATTAGTATTTCGCCATAGACATGATTCATTTTTACCGAACCTAGGACGATGTCATACATATCCGGAATCACCTTTATCATCAACTTATCGAATCCAAAAAGTTGATCCATAATTCGTTGCATCAGGCCATGTTCTGTCGTCTCGATGGCGATAATCACTTCTTCTACTTCCTGTTCGGGTATCACTTTCGGCAAATCATCCAGCTTGCCCAAAATAGGCAAATAATCCGCTAACTCATTGGTACTCTGACCATTAGAATCAATAAATCCCAAAAACTTATATCCCAACCCCTTTTCACGGGAGACGATATTGTTGTACATTTCTACCGCTTTTTGGTTGCCGCCAATAATAATAGTATTAAACGTCACCTTCCCCGCTTTCAAACGCCGGCTGGCTCGGGTCAACCATACCATCCGAAAGACAGCTACCAAGAAAAACTGCAACGCAAATAAAGCAAAAAACGACCGGTAATATGTCCAATACCCCGCTATCACATCATCTATCAAGAGCGTAAAAAACAAAAAAATCACCCCCACCAAGGTCAAAAAGAAAGTCCGTAGCAAGGTCGATAGCCGAGACAACCTGTACAAATCCTTATAACAACCAAAAAAAGCATAAAAGAACAACCACCCCATAGGAATCACCACCACTCCGATTTGAAAATTGGTATCTGACAATATCTCTTGCCAATCTATCTCCCCGACCAGACTTTTGCGATAGACAAAAAAGGTCGCCCATGCCAAGACGGACATGACAAAGTCTGTAATGATATACAGCCATATTTCAAATTGCCGCTTCTCCTTCACTTATATCTCACTATTTTGATATTATCCACTGCGACTGTTCCTTTTTTTGTCCCGGCGGCGATTTGGGCTTCGGTCAGATCGACGCTAAATACCAGCTGATAATCCGACCATTGGGTTTGTTGCACCAAGTCCCGCAACGGTATATAAATCTTATTCCAAGTCATTTTAGGATTCAAAGATGACAGCGGCTGTATCTCACGGACTGTAGCACTGGGATGCCCACCTAACCAAATAGAAAACGGAATATCATTGTGGTATTCCATCTCCAAATATATCTCCGAACCGGTCGCCGGCAACGGCACAAACTCATTAGTCCCAACCACTAATTTCGGCGTAGAATCCGTCACCACCATCAATCCGCCTTCCCCCTCTACACCTTCCGGAAAAAGCGTCAAAAAAGTGCTCGTATCCTCATCTATATCATCTGTCATCACATTTCCTAAATCAAAAGTTATATTCATTTCTAATTTGATTTTTTGGGGAGACAAATAGGTCGTCGTCAGAGCCAAAGTATCTATTTGTCCCCGTACCAGATGCCGGGTCATCACCACCGGCTCATAAAACGGATAAATCCTTGGACGTCCCAATATCCCCGCATCATGAATCCCCGCAAATATCTTGAGCTCGGTATCCCCTTCCTCCAAAATAGGCACCACCGCCGGCATCGGAAATACCCCTAATAAATCTCCATTCGCATAGACCCAAGCCTCGGTAATCTTCGATGATGATGTCCCAAATTCACTCTGTGCATTCACATCAAATTGATCGATATATACATAGGACGGTATGGGCTCTTCCTTATCGCAAGATACCAAAACAACCATCCAAATCACCCACATTATTGCACCTAACTTTCTCAAAAACAACATTTTATACATTCACTAATACGAACCATCTAACTGATCGGATATTTTTTCCGCAAGG
>JALVCY010000266.1 GCA_027009605.1 Saprospiraceae bacterium | reverse complement strand
GGCCAGAATCAAAGACATCACCATCTGTGGAAAAACAGGAACGTCCCAAAACAAGGGTAAAGACCACTCTGTCTTTTTTTCGTTTGCACCCAAAGATAATCCCCAAATTGCCGTCGCTGCCTATGTGGAAAATGCCGGTTGGGGTGGCTCTTATGCGGCTCCTATCGCTAGCCTCGTTGCCGAAAAATTTATC
Organism: Saprospiraceae bacterium; assembly: GCA_027009605.1. Taxonomy (GTDB): domain Bacteria; phylum Bacteroidota; class Bacteroidia; order Chitinophagales; family Saprospiraceae; genus HyVt-613. Next base: position 3,491 of record JALVCY010000266.1, on the reverse strand, counting down.
AAAGGTAAAATTGAAGAGCCAAACCGCAAACTCCTAGAGAATAGAATGCACGAAACAGAAATCCCTACAATAGCCACCCAAAAGAATGACTAAGCAGCCCACCATATCTGCTATTTTTGCGGTGGCTGAAAACGGAGTGATAGGTCGCCATAATGAGATGCCTTGGTATCTGCCGGCGGATTTCAAACATTTTAAAAAGACAACCATCGGAAGCCCGATTATTATGGGGCGAAAAACTTACGACTCCATCGGACGCCCACTCCCCAAACGAACCAATATTGTCGTCTCCAAAAACAAATCTCTCTACATTGAAGGCTGTCTTATTGCTCACAGCTTGGAAGCGGCCATTGCATTGGCTAAGCAGGAAGCCCCTCAAGAAATTTTTATTGCAGGAGGAGCGACGATTTACCGGCAAGCCATGGATTTTTTGGATAGGATTTACCAAACCGTAGTGCATATTTCACCGATAGGGGATGCTTTTTTTTATATTCCGAATCCCGACGTTTGGAAGGTCATTGCTAACGAATATCATGAAGCTGACCATAAAAATCTGGTGCCGTATAGCTTTTTGATTCTGGAGCGAAAAGAAAACACTAAGACATCTTAGTGCAGTCTTAGTGTTTTCTGCGTGACCTTACTGATTAGGTAGCTACGGATTAGATTTCCTAATAAGAAATTGCTGACCACAAAATTTTACTGACCATCCAGCCACTATACCTTTAGCCAATGGTCTATCCGTAACGGCTATAACGCTCTCGACTACTGTACGGGACCGCTCCTTTTGCCACTATTTCTGATGAGATTCAGAAGCCCAATATTCCGGCTTCTGTGGTCTTTGAATAACAAACAGACAGTCGTATTTAGGGGCTACTGATTTTTTTACTTGGGTTAAGAGTTGAGACGTAGGGAATAGTCCCTGTTATAGTTCTTGCTCCGAGACCCAAAAATATTTAAAGACTTCCTTCATGAAATCCCCAAAAATCCCCTTTGCGGAAAGGGGACTTTATGGCCTTTAAATATTTTGGGGAGAGAGTTCCAAGAAAGAGAAAATTCCTTTGAAAAAAAGCTAGTACCCACCCGATAAACCGTTACACCGTTACACCGCTAAACCGCTGAGTCCGCTCCGAAAAGTCGAAAGTAGTGGACTGTTCTTGTGTCCACAAAATTTTATTTGGTTTGCTTCCTTATTTTTAACCCTAACTATCCCCTTAAGAAGGCTACCGTACAAACACAAGTTGTATGAAAAAAAATCAATATGTAGTTAGGTAGATTTTCATTGCTTTGCCGTTGGTTTTAACCAACGGACAGGAAGCAAGTCTATTTTGGGCTTTAGCTCCATTGACTTGGTAGCAGCCAAATTTATTTGGCTGAAATAAGTTTGCGCTTTATCTCTCGAATGAATTCGGAAGTACCGGCGAGATTTAGTGCCAAGCTTTGGGCTTGCTTTGCCGTTGGTTTTACTTTGCCGACAAGAAGCAAAACTCTTAGGGGCTTTAGCCCCATTGACTTGGTAGCAGCCAAATTTATTTGGCTGAAATAAGTTTACGCTTTATCTCTCGAATGAATTCGGAAGTACCGGCGAGATTTAGTGCCAAGCTTTGGGCTTATTTTACCGTTGGTTTTACTTTACCGTTGGTTTTAACCAACGGACAAGAAGCAAAATTACTAGGGGCTTTAGCCCCATTTGGTTACCCAAAAAAATAAAAAAATGCGGCTAAAGCCGGCTTCCCACTTAGTTTTTATCCGTCAGCTAAAGCAGACGGTAAAAGCTAAAGCAGACGGTAAAAGCTAAAAAAGACGATGCTTAACTTCAACAGAATAAGTAAAGCGGAAGTGTGGACAATATCCTACTGCGCCCGGACCAAAATATATAAATTTATTTTTATACGAATTGTGTTAGCATGCTAGGGGCCAACGGCGTCACAGGTAATCTTTACTTCTTGGTAACTGTTTAGATACCCCAATTTTTAGGTAGAAAATAGGCATTTTTGTGTATGTTGACGTAGGGACGCACGGCTGTGCGTCCCTACGTGAGAAAATCTTAGCAAAAACAGGCACAAAAAGGGCATTTTCTAATAAAAAAATTAGCGGGTAGCTAAATAGTTACACTTCTCAAATCTAAATTCTGCATTCTGCATTCTTAACTCCGGTTTGGAAGTCTTTTGGGGCAAAGCCAACATGAGGCTACTTCTATTCCCTTCCTTTTTTGCAACTATGGCATCGGCGGATTCGTTTCTACCGATACTTGAAGTACACTTGTGAATTGACTACCTTTGCCCGACAAGAAAAAAATATGCACCAAATCATCGAACCGGAACACAAAGCGCTGACGATTAATCTAAATGAACAAATCTACGGCACATTCGCAGAAATTGGAGCCGGACAAGAAGTCGCCAGACATTTTTTCCAAGTCGGCGCAGCCGCAGGCACGATTGCCAAAACAATGTCCGCCTACGATAAGGTTTATTCCGACCAAATCTATGGCCGTGAAAAAAAAGGACGCTATGTCTGCCAATCCCGCCTAATCAAAATGCTCGACCATGAATACGAACTCATGGAAGACCGGCTTGGCAAAGAAAGACCCGATACCAAATTCTTTGTCTTTGCAGACACCGTCGCCACGCTCAATTATTCCCGCACCATCAAAGGTGATGGTTGGCTTGGACTCAGATTTCAATTAAGCCCCGACGGCCCCGCCAACCAAATCATCATCCACGTCAAAATGCATGACAACAATAGCCAACAGCAACAACAAGCGGTCGGCATTCTAGGAGTCAACTTAATCCATGGCTGCTATTACAAAAATGATGACATCGAAACCCTGATTGTCTCCTTAATGGACACCTTGGAAGGACGAATTTCTATTGACATGATAGACTTGCAAGGCCCTGATTTTCAAGACATTGACAATAGATGGCTGAGCTACTTATTGGTCAAAAACGGATTGACTAATGTCGCCATGTTTGGGCCTGACGGCAAAAATCGACACCCTTCTGAATTCCTATATAAAAAGAGTTTGCTGATTGTTCGCGGTAATTTTCTGCCCCCGACCAAAGTCAATATGGACATGCTGGATTCCGGTTTGCAGCAATTTATCAATGAGCCGGAAGTCGATCCCGAAGGAGCCGTACCACTTGTAGAAATCACCCTAGACCACCTTCACTTTTCAGAAAATATCGAAAAAGACTTCTTGGACAGAGCCAATTTACTATGCGCCATGAACCAAACCGTCATCATCTCTAATTGCCAAGAAAGATACAAGTTGGTGCACTACCTAGCCGATTATAAAATCAAAAAAATTGGTCTGGTCATTGGCGTAGAAGAATTAAGAGATATTTTCACCCAACACCATCAGGAAGATGATGATGGGGCGCTTTTAATTTCATTAGGCAAGCTATTTACCAAGCAAACCAAAATCTATGGCTACCCCTCCATCGACCGGCAAACCAAAAAATATCTCAACTGCATCAATATGAGCTTGCCGGACGGCA
>JALVCY010000265.1 GCA_027009605.1 Saprospiraceae bacterium | reverse complement strand
CATTTTTTTGCGCAAGCCGGCAAGGAGCAGCCCACTATGCGATTAATGTCCTACAATATGCATAGCTTGGTGAATATGAAAAAAGCTAAAAAAGAAGCAGAGTTTAAAAAATTCATTACCGAAAAAAATCCGGATATTATCTTCGGGCAAGAATGTTCGCTGTCCACGGCCAAGTATGTAGCCGACATCTTGCATTATCACTACGCCCGAAGCAAAACCAAAAAAAGCGCCGGAACAGCTATTATCAGCCGATTTCCCATTTTGGATTCCGGGCAAAAAAGATTTTACAAATCCGGTAATTCTTATTCTTGGGCGGATATTGAAGTCCACCATCGAAAAATCCGTTTCTTTAGCATCCACCTTCAATCCAATGCCATTAGCACCGAAGCCAACTATTTGTCGAAAGACCCGGACTTACAAAAACGTAAAACTTGGTCTAGAATGCGCAAAATATTGGCGCTGTACCGGATGACCGCCAAGCAGCGGACGGAGCAAGCGAAAGAAGTAAAATCAATAGCGGCTCAATCCCCCTATCCGGTTTTCTTTTGCGGAGATTTTAACGACCCACCGTTGGCTAACAGCTATCATATCCTTGCGGAAAATAAGCTGGATTCTTTTACCGAAAGGGGAAAAGGAATCGGTACTACTTACCCCGGCCTGACGCCTAATCTACGGATTGATTACATCTTGGCTCCCAATTCTTTTCGTATCCTTTCCCACCGAGTCTTAAAAGTATCCTATTCTGACCATTACCCGGTTATGGCTGATATTGCTTGGTCTCGATGAGTTTGAAGTAAGCTGCCAAAAAATTGGATATTAACCAAAAACAGAATACTTTCGCAATTCAGAACCTTCCCATTCGTCTGTCGTTCAAGTAGTAGTGACCAAACAGCAGGCTTGGACTAAACATAATCAACCACCATGGCATTAAAATTATACAACTCCCTAGCAAGAAAAAAAGAAATTTTTGAACCCATTCACGAAGGCCGGGTGGGCATGTATGTCTGCGGGCCTACCGTCTATAGTGACGTACACCTTGGCAATATCCGGACGTTTGTTAGTTTTGATGTTATTTACCGGTATCTTAAATATTTAGGATATAAAGTCCGCTATGTACGAAACATTACGGACGTAGGCCACTTGGAAGGAGATGCGGACTCCAACGCCGAAGATAAAATCAGCCAAAGAGCTCGATTGGAACAACTAGAGCCCATGGAAATCGTCCAGCACTACATGAATGGGTTTCACAGTATGATGCACCGTTTTAATACTTTAGACCCCAATATTGAGCCAAGAGCGACAGGGCATATCATTGAGCAAATTAAAATGGTTCAAGACATCCTAGACAATGGCTTTGCTTATATCGAAAATGGTAGTGTTTATTTTGATACGCTAAAATTCCAGCAAGAAAAGAAAGTCTATGGTCAGCTTTCCGGAAGGATCATCGAAGAGCTGATGACCGAAACCAGAACCGATTTGAAAAATCAAAGCGAAAAGAGACATCCTTCTGATTTTGCGATTTGGATTAAGGCGTCTCCGACTCATTTGATGCGTTGGGAGTCACCGTGGTCTATTGGATTCCCCGGTTGGCACTTGGAATGCTCCGTCATGAGTACCAAGTATCTGGGGGATAAATTTGATATTCACGGTGGCGGTAATGACCTGAAATTTCCACATCACGAAAACGAAATTGCACAAAACATCGGAGCCTGTGGCGTCGCCCCTGCCAAATACTGGCTACACACCAACATGCTATTGATGCACGGCAAAAAAATGTCTAAAAGTGACGGCAACTCCATCACACCACATGAATTATTTACCGGTGACAGTCCACATGTTTCCAAAGGGTATAGCCCGATGGCCTTGCGCTTTTTTATGCTACAAGCACACTACCGCAGCACCTTGGATATCAGTGACGAAGCACTTTCGGCCGCAGAAAAAGGATATAAAAAATTGATGGAAACCAACAAGGTTCTCCAAAACTTGGCAGCAACCCAATGGGCTTCTACTCCGACATCAACCGACACCGAGATAGAAAAACTTATGTCCGAAACAATCAATGGCATGAATGACGATTTTAACACAGCCATCGCCATCGGTAAACTCAACGAGCTCTCCGGATACATCCATAAATTAGCCAATAAGCAGTTGGCTTTCACAGAGATTTCTGAATCCGTCCTAAACAAGCTCAAGGCTTTTTACGCTACATTCATTACAGACGTTTTTGGCTTGCTCAGCGAATCCGAACACGCCGCCCAAGAAGAAAGTACCTTGGATGGTTTGATGCAATTACTTATCACCATGCGACAAAAGGCTCGTGCCGAAAAGGATTGGGCTACTTCTGATTTGATACGGGACGCTCTTGGTGAGTTGAAAATTCAGGTGAAGGATGGAAAAGATGGAACTACTTGGTCTAAAGGTTGAGAAAGTTGATTCGCTTCGCTGGTTGAGAAAGTTGAGAACGTTCGCCTGCGGCTCTCTAGGTTGAGACTCGTCCTTCGGACTTCGGGTTGAGAGCTTCGCGGTTGAGAAGGTTTGGGTTTTTGACTGAGATTTTTACATAAATTTTCGCAGATCTTTCGTGTTTTTTTGTGGCTTTCGTGGTTCATCATTTTGCTGGTAGGGAAAGTTGGTTGTAAGATTTTTTAGCCGCCTACCCGTTAAACCGTTACACCGTTAGACCGATATACCGAAACTTGAGTGATTGCGATAGACATCTTTTTCTCTACTTGTGGAACTATTCGCCCCCCCATTACGTTTGGCAGCTAAAAAGCCAGCCAAATGATTTTCAAGGAGATAATTTCGGTATTTTTGATACTCTTTTCGGTGATAGACATCTTGGGTTCTATCCCGATTATCATAGATATGAAGAAGAAAGGGACAAAGATTGAATCCTTTCAGGCGACCTTAGTCGCTTTTATTTTAATGACGATTTTTTTGTTTGCCGGGGAGTCTCTGTTGAAGCTATTTGGGGTGGATGTCGAATCTTTTGCGGTAGCCGGAGCCATCATTATCTTTTTGATGGGATTTGAGATGATTGTGGGCGTACAGATTTTCAAGGAAGAGATGCAAGGCGCATCGGGTTCTATCGTTCCGATTGCCTTTCCGTTGATTGCGGGAGCCGGCACCTTGACGACCATATTGACCTTGCGGGCAAAATATCAAGTCATCAATATCGAAGCCGCTATTTTTCTAAATATGTTTGTTGTGTATCTTGTGTTGCGGAGTTCTGCTTGGCTCAGCAAGCAACTTGGGCGCTCCGGCGCCAATGTCTTGCGAAAAGTATTCGGTATTATATTATTAGCCATTGCGACTAAGCTGTTTCGGGAGAATTTTCACTTTGTGGTTCAGATTTCTGCGTCTTAAAAAATGGATGGAGTGTTGCGGGGTAGCGGGGTAGCGGCATAGCGGGAGGCAGCCATATACTTTGGAGTCTTTTTTTTGGGTTGTCCTTTCTTTACTTCTCAACTCTTCATTCTTCAATCTTAATTCCTGTTGGGACATGCCGGAATGAAGAGTTAAGAGTTACGATATAAGATTTTTGAAGTCTCCAAAAGCGTAAAGTAAAATTGGTAAGCGAAGAATTGGTACTTCCGAATTCATTCGGGAGATGGAGAGCAACCTTCATTTTAGCCAAATAAATTTGGCTCTACCAACTTTCCAAAAGTTTTTAACTTTTGGAAAG
>JALVCY010000264.1 GCA_027009605.1 Saprospiraceae bacterium | reverse complement strand
TTCCCAAGCCGTCCGGCAACTCAATGAATTGAAAGGGAAACCATCTTTTGGGGTCGGCCTGAATTATAGCTTAGTCCAAAAACGCTCCGATGCGAATCCCTTGCATAACGGGCGAGATATTTTGATGCCTACATTTCGTGCGTCTATTCCGATTTTTCGCAAGCAATATAAGGCGAAGCAGCAAGAAGAAGCCTTGAAGCAGAAATCTTTGGAAGCAGATCGCCAAGCATTGGAATTAAAAATTAATACAAGCTTGACCAACTATTGGGTCGCTTTTCAGCAGGCTCGTTTGGAAATGGAATTAGCGGATGAACAAAGTCAATTGAGCCAGTCCGCCTTTGATATGTTGCTCTCTTGGTATAGTGCCAAGGGGACTAGGTTTGATGAATTGCTCAAGCTAAAAGACGATTTGTTTGAATACAAATTAAAAAAAGAAACAGCTTTGGTGAACCTATTTTTGGCGCAAGCCGGGATCGAAAGATTCGGAATCATTCAAAATTAAATTAAAAATGAAAAATAAAATAATCTTCATATCGGCTCTTGTGGCGGCTTTTGCCATCGGTTATGTTTTAGCTCCAAAGCGGGCGTCTCATAAGACGCAACCCATTGAGCATCAGCATAATAGCGCAGAAGAAACCATTTATACTTGTTCTATGCATCCACAGATTAGACGAAATGAGCCCGGTGCTTGTCCTATTTGTGGGATGGATTTGATTCCTTTAGATAACAAGAATTCAGGTCAAGATAATCCATTGGTTTTAGAGATGACGGATGCGGCGGTGACGTTAGCGAATATTAGTACGACTCTTGTCGGAGCCGGTGATGTGGCAGGAAAATCAGGTATCCGTTTGACCGGGAAGATGCAAGCGGATGAGTCAACGACAGCAAGCATAGTGAGTCATATTCCGGGACGAATTGAGCAATTGTATGTTCGTTTTACCGGAGAACATATCAAAAAAGGTCAGCGTATCGCTACGATCTATTCTCCGGATTTAATTGCGGCACAAAGGGAATTATTGGAAGCCGAGAAGATAAAAGAAGTGACTCCCGCCTTGTTGACAGCGGCCAAGAATAAATTAAAATATTTAAAAATTTCAGATCGACAGATTGAACAAATTCTAAGCTCCGGGCAAGTTCAAGAAAATTTTGATATTTATTCGGAATATTCCGGAGTCGTGACCAAGCGAAATGTGGCGGTATCGGATTATTTAAAGACGGGGTCTATTCTTTTTGAGATTCAAGATTTGTCTAAGCTCTGGGCCGTATTTGATGTTTATGAAAATCAATTGGCTAAATTGCGAAAGGGGAGTGTAGTAGAATTTACGGCCAATGCGATTCCGAATAAGACATTTCGTGCGGTGATTGATTTTATTGACCCGTTGATTCGTCCGGATACGCGGACGGCTTCCGTGCGTGCGTCTATTCGGAATGGTCGCAGTGAATTAAAGCCGGAAATGTTTATTACCGGAGAAGTCAAAACTCGAAAACCAACCGGAGCCTCCAAATTGATGGTGCCCAAAACAGCCGTTTTATGGACCGGAAAACGCTCGGTGGTTTATGTGAAGTTGCCGGAAGTTAAAGTCCCTTCATTTGAGTTTAGAGAAGTTGAATTGGGCGAGATGGTTGGTGATAAATATTTGATAGTCAGCGGGTTATCTGCCGGGGAAGAAGTTGTGACTAAAGGTGCCTTTGTAATTGATGCCTCCGCTCAATTGAATAATCAGGCCAGTATGATGAATCGTCTAGTGTCCCTTAATAGCGAGGCGTCTGCAGCACCGGTTATTCCGGATTACAAAAAATCATCTTCAGAATTTCGCCGGCAATTAGGCCATTTGGCTCAAGCCTATCTACGGCTCAAAGTCGCTTTTGTGCGGACAGATTCGGAAGATGCTTCCCATGCGGCGCAGGCATTTTTAATGGAATTAAAAAAAGTCCAAATGGAATTATTGAAAGGGGATGCCCACGTCTATTGGATGAAAAAAATGAAAGCGCTAAAATCGCATGCCCAAGCTATTGTAGAGACTGAAGATGTCGATGGTCAACGTGAGCAATTTCAATATCTGTCTAATGAGATGATAGAAACGATGAAGGCTTTTGGGAGTTTGGATAAGTTGTATGTCCAGCACTGTCCGATGGCTTTTGACGGTCAGGGCGCAGATTGGATTTCATCTGAATCGGTGATTAAAAATCCTTATTATGGTGACAAAATGCTTCGTTGCGGGAGCGTTACGGATAGCTTGTGATGGCTCAGAATGAAGGATTTTTGCTTGTCAACGATTCTGCTCGAGAGCTCGATAAAGGGCTGATTATCATCTTTGGATTTTTGAAGTGATTAGGCAATTACGATAGGAGTAAAATTACAAAAATCAATTTTCCGGCAAAGGCTTAGAAAGGTAAAATTTGACGATGGCACTTCCTTCAAAAACTACGCTTCCATTGAGTGTTTGTGCATTCTCTTGGATAAGTTTTCGTCCTAGTGAATAGGTGTTGTTGGTTTCTTTTGGGATACCCGGGCCGTTATCCTGATAGGTGAGTTGGTATTGGTATGTGTCTAAGGATTCTATTTTGATGGATATTTCTAGCAGTGCTATGTCGTCTTTTGGTCGTGCATGTTGGTATGAATTAAGTATGAGCTCGACGATGATGGCGCCTAAGTCACTGAGTCTGTGGGCTTGCATATTGATTTGGGGGGCGTCTATATTGAATTTGATTTGGAAGCTTTCTGTTTGCCCGGCATTTTTTAATTCCTTGGTTAAATTGGCGATATATTGGTCTAAAGCTAACTGACTTGATTGGCTATTTCTGAGCAAGTCAAATACTGCTATGAAGCTATTGACTCTTAACTTTGCGTCCATTAGGATACTATAAATTATATTTTCTCCCTGTTTTTTATGAAATGAAGCTTCATCCTCCATTGTCATCGCTGTAAGGAGGAGCGCCCTTCTGGCATAGTGGCGGATGTCTTGTAATTTTGTTTCTTTGAGTTCTTTTAGCTCTGCTTCGGATTTTGCTTTTTGCTCGGCCTTCTCTTTTTCCTTTGTGGCAATGATTATTTGCTCATCCTTTATTTTCTTTTCATATAATAACTTTATGTAAAAGGACAAAGAAATTAAACCAATAGCGAGGCCTACAATAAGTAGCCTTAGAGAGAAATCAGGCTCCTTATAAAAATGGTTTTTTACAGTTACCTTAAATTGGATTTCATCACTATCGTCATTGTTGGTGGTATTTTTTTTGCGCAAGCAGAATGTATATATTCCTGATTTAAGATTATTAAAAACAGCTACTTTGTCACTCGTCCAATCAGACCAAGATGTATCTAACTCCGGTATTTTGTAAGCGTACATTTTGTCATTGGGGATGTTGGCGCCGATGGCTGTAAAAGTGATCCGTAAATTGCCTTCGTCTTTAGGGAGACGAAATTCTTTGCGCTTATTTTCTGTAAAGGTCAAAGGACGGCCATTGATGGCTTCTATCCATAGATTGTCAAATTCTTGGGTCTTAAATTCCCAATCATTTTTGTTTATGATGGTCAGTCCTGAAATGGAAGGTATCCAAATTTCATCGCCAAAGTTTTTTATTCCGTTTTGAGTGACCTCTATGCCTTTAAATCCATTTTCCGAGCCAAAAGTTTTGAATGTTAATTCAGGCTTGGATGTAGAGCGGGGATCTATTGCTAAAAGCCGAATTGACGTGCCCACTAAAATTAAGCTGTCTGAAATCGTTGTGATAGCTGTAATAGGTTCATAATCAATAAGATAGGGTAGTACTCGCTCGAAAGTTTTTCCGGCGTCTTTCGACAAAAAAAGCCCAATATCACTGCCCATCCATATTTGTTGTTGGCTGTCTATGTCTAGGCAAAGGACATTGTTGACGGATTGGGGAGAGCGTATGGTGGCCGTTTGAAAAGTATTTGCTTGGGGATTCCATCGGATGACACCATATCGATTGCCCAACAAAATGTCTTGATTGGGCAGCTCAACCAAGGCACGAACATAGCCATGTCCTTTTGAAATGGAGTCCGGTATAAAGTAAGAAGTAGATTGATAGTTGGTATCTGTTTTTATGAGTTCTTGTCGAGTGGCCGACAAGACTGAGCGGTTTGCCAATGGGATAGACACATAGATAGGAGCCTCCTTAAAACTTGTGGGATAAATGGTTTGTTGGCTTTTGTCCGGCTTCCGGATGATTAGATTTTGACTTGTCGAAATAAACATTTTTTTCCCTGAGCTGATGGAGCCATAGTAACAGATAGTGTTTTTGGGTAAGATAGAACTCGTGTCAATCCTTCCGTTTTTATCGCAAGATACATCCGGACGATCATAGTAAAATAAATGATAATTGTTTTCTAGGGAGTCATAGACGACTGACCAAATATCCTGAAATGGCCGGCTACCCCGAAATTGAAAGTTTGGAAAATAATGATACAGCCCATCTTCTGTGCCCAGCCACAAGGTACGGTCTTTATCAATCCATAAGTTATGATACTCTTGGGCACAGAAGGGGCGGTAGGCTGATTGCTTGGGGTCATATCTATAGAGTTGTCTGTCAAAATGAATATATTCCGGAGTGAGTTTGGAATTTTTAATAGTAATTTTTTTTCGATGGATAAGTGTCGTAGTGGTTAAGTCGGGGACGTGTTGATAGACGGTGGACTTGCCGGATTGTTTGAGGATGTAAGTATCTTTACCCACTGTTAAGAACGTTGAGTTGGTTTGTAGAGATAAGCCGGTGATAGGCTTGGTATCTTCGTCTAAATAACCAAAATTATGGTTAGCATCAATAAAATAGATTTGGTCACGAACAGCTGCCAACTGCGTAATGGGAATAGAGTCGTTTTTTAGAATGGCAATCTCCTTCTTTTGTGTGACCATATTATATATCCCACAAATACCCATTTCAGAGTAATAGATAAAGGGGGGCTTGATCACTTGGATTCGTTTTGTTTGGAGACTATCAAAGAATGGAATAGGCGAGAAGCGTACCCCATCAAATTGATAGGTGCTCAGATGGGTATCAACAATCAATAGACTGTCCTGATAGCCCCAAATACCGGTAATCTGACTCCCACTACTAAGGCCATCTGCTTGATGATAATTCTTAAATTCTTTTCCGTCAAACCTGGAAACGCCCCGTTTTGAACCTATCCACAAAAATCCCCTATCGTCCTGATACACGGCCATGACTTGCTGTTGAAGCAGCCCGTCATGAACCGTATAATGATTGAAGGAAATAGGATTTTGAGTGTGTAAGTCAAAGAATAAGAATAAGAGAATTGCGGTTAATATTCTTATTGGGTGCTTTTTCACTTTCTATAGGCAGTTAAACGATTATGGACATTTTTTTTGTAGGTGTCTCCGATAGGGAGTTGATTGTACACTTTGATTATGCCATTAGCATTCGTTCGCTTAATTTTTCTAGGTATTGAAATTCGGTTTGCCGTGTAGCTTGAGACATAATCCAAGTTGACATAGAAAGATGTGTGGATTCGGATTAGTTTTTTGTAGTTGATTTGGTTTTCAACTATTTTCTGAAATCCACCACATAAAGAAATATCTCGTTCATCTTGCGCCAAATGAATAGTAGTTATATAGCCTGATGCCGAAACACAGACGATATCGTCTTTGCGGATGCGCCAATTTTTGGAACCGATAGGAGATGTAAGCTGATGATCGTAATGGCTCAATGCATGGGTAATGGTAGCATTAAGCTGCTTGTTGCTTAGGCCTTTGAGCATGTAGGCAGCTGTCTTTAAATTGGCAGCTTGATTGATAAAGCGTTCATCATCGCTATTGGATAAGACGATGACGGGTGCTTTTTCTTGTAGGCTAAGCTCTTCTGTTAGGTCTAAGCCGGTTTGGGGCTCTTCCAATAGGATATCAATCAAGAATAAATCGTAGTCACTCATTGTTACGGCCTTGCGGAAATCAGCGCTGTTGTGCATTATTTGTGTCGATTTGTAACCTATCTCTCCAAGTTGGCGTTGAAGAAAGCTAGCTTCTCTGACGTTGTCCTCTAGGATTAAAATGCGTGCGTCATGGTTTGGGTTGAAGACTTCTTGAGTTGGGTAGTTGACATGCATAGTTAGGGGTTTTTGATTTACGTTACGTGCAAATTATACCTAATTTGTATGAATGTCAAATCCCAACTACCCGAAGATTAAAGGAATTCTTCTAAGTCGCATTGTTTTTCTGCTAACAATGTAATTACGTTGTTTTTTATTCAAAAAAAGTGCATTTTATTTTTGAAAAGAACTTTCTCTGTAACTGTTTAGGTGCTCCTATTTTAAGGCAAAAAATAGGCATTTTTGTGGATGTTGAAGCTACAATTTTTGAAGCGTAGCTGGGCTACGTGAGAAAATTTTAGCAAAAACAGGCGCAAAAAGGGCATTTTTTGACCAAAACAGTGGGTGCCTAAATAGTTACCTTTCTCTTGCGTTTTAAGTTAGAGGTTGGGTCTTGTTTACTTCTTGCTCGAAGTATTCAAAAATATCATTTCGGTAGGTTCTTCCAAATTTAATTTTATTGGTTATTGGATGGTGTGGCGTGGATATCTGAATGGGTAGGATAATGGCATTTTGGTCATATTCTGTAATTAAGTCTAGGTTGACAAAGCAGCTTCTGTTTATTTGTTTTAGGGATGGAATATTGAGAGAACGAGAGATTTTGTTCAATTGATTTTTGATGGTGTATCTTGTCCCGTCAGCAAGTAGGATATGAGAAAGATGCCCGTGTGCGATGGTACAAAGAACCTGTTGTTTAATAATGCGTATTTTTTTTCCGGCATTGGAAAGCCAAGTATAATTAGATTGAATAAGCCCGGATTTGATAATATGCTGAATGGTTACAGACCATTGCGCCGTGGAAGTGGGTTTTAGGAGATAGGAACTAGTGCCTAGTTTAATGGCTTTTTCTATAGTTTGGTCATCAGAAATAGAAGTATAAATAATAAACGGTATTTGGGTCTCTCGTATTAATTCTAATTCTACGTTTTTTTCTTCCGAAAAAATATCTAATATGATAAGGTCAAAATGGTGTTTGTGTAAGTAGCTTGCTAAATCACCGGCTTTGTTGACAATGGTAGTGCGCTGAATACCCAAGCCCGCAATCTGCTTTTGCAGCTTTTTAGCTGCGGCTCTATCCGGGTCAAAAATGAGCATTTTTATTGGGAAAGGTGAATGTATTAGCATAGGGTTATGCTTGTATGGTTTGCCAAGAAGCCTATTGTTGTAATCATTTTGGTGTGTTTTGGGCTACACGAATGTAGTAGTTAGGGTAAAAAAATATCAGAAGGTTTTAAAATATTACAATCTAACACGCAATACAAAAGGACTACGCATAGAGAATTATGGAAAATATCCGCATTACTAGTTATTCAGTTGAGCTATTGAGCCGGCGGGCAGAATGCTTAACTAGCTCCAAGTTAGTACAGAAAAGTGGCAAATTCAAGATTTACCTATAAAATCTGCCATCTTTTTCACAAACTGTACCTTTTTTTGCCATGAATGGTTGCCCTAACGGTCTTAATCATCCTATTTGATAGGAGATTTAATTTTTCAAAAGTTGTGTTTGCTCCGAAAACGTAGGGACGCACGGCCGTGCGTCCCTACGTGAGAAAATTTTAGCAAAAACAGGTGCAAAAAGGGCATTTTCTAGCAAAAATTAGCGGGTAGCTAGACAGTTACAAAAAAAGGTAACTATTTAGATGCCCCAATTTTTAGATAGAAAATAGGCATTTTTGTGTATGCTGAAGCTACAATTTTTGAAGCGTAGCTGGGCTACGTGAGAAAATTTTAGCAAAAACAGGCGCAAAAAGGGCATTTTCTAGCAAAAATTAGCGGGTAGCTAAACAGTTACAAAAAAAGAAGCAACCCATAAAGGATTGCTTCTTTTTTATCGAAAGATGCTGTACCGGTTACTTCGTACTAGTCGCCTTCTTAATCTTCTTTTTCGATTTATAAGTCGATTGGGTGGCTTTTTTGGCCATTGGATTCCAATCTCCTGTTAAATCCACAACTGAAGCAGAGGCAATAAAGATTGAAGAGTAAGTACCAAAAATAATACCCCACATGATAGCAAAGGCAAAACCTTTGATACTGTCTCCACCAAAAATCAATAGAATCAAAATGACAATCAAAGTTGTTATTGATGTAATCAAGGTTCTACTCAATGTCCGGTTGATGGCCAAGTTAAAGACTTCTTTCTTGGTGGTGCCGCGATGTTCATCGATAAATTCACGGATACGGTCATAAACTACCACCGTATCGTTTACCGAATATCCAATCACCGTCAAAATCGCTGCCACAAAGGCTTGGTTGATTTCCATGGAGAAAGGCATCAAGTGCTCTAAGATTAAGAACATACTCAATGTCGCCAATACATCGTGGAATAGGGCGATGACTGCTCCCATACTAAATTGCCATTTGCGGAAACGAATGAACAAGTACAAGAATATCAATGCCAAAGCGACTAAGGCAGACTTGAATGAACTCGCCCGTATATCATCTGCTATCGTTGGGCCTACTTTACTAGAACTAATAATCTTAGTACCGGAAGAAGCAACATCTTTAAATGCTTCTTCATTGAGACTGCCACCGGATAGTGCATTAACTCCTTCGTAGAGTTTGTGCGTCACTTCATCAATGGCCTTGGGGTCAGAGCTATCAATCAGATACTTGGTGATAATATTAAAGGTATTATCGGTACTGACCACTTTTACGGTGGGTTCAGAGCCAAACTGTTTTTTCAATTCTGCTCTAATGGCGTTGGCATCTACATTGACGGAAGGATCAAACTTTACACTATAAGAGTATCCACCGGTAAAGTCCACGCCTAAGTCAAATCCGCGTGTAAAAAATAGACCCGCACCAATCAAAATGACCACACTGGAAAAAATGTAACCATATTTGCGCAAGCCAATCCAATCAACATTCGTATTAGTCAAAAAATTAGCCGACCACGGATAACTGAAAGAGACAGGCTTGCCTTTGGCAACCCACCAATCTATGATTAACTTGGTTAATACCAGCGCCGTTAACATAGAACTTAAGATACCAATAATCAAGACGACCGCAAATCCTTTAATCGGGCCGAGACCAAAATAAGATAAGACCATCGCCGTCAATAAGGAGGTTACGTTGGCATCAATAATCGCCGAGTAGGAATGCTTAAATCCATCTTTAATCGCTTGTTTCGGCGACTTTCCGGCTCGCAGTTCTTCCCGTATCCGTTCATAGATGATAACGTTGGCATCCACGGCCATACCCAAAGTCAATACAATACCTGCAATACCCGGTAAGGTCAGCACGGTGCCGTATGAGGCCAAAGCTCCAAAGATAAAGAACAAGTTGGCCACGAGAGAGACCACCGCAACCATCCCCCCAAAGGCATAGTAGGCGACCATAAATAGTAACAATAAAACAAAGGCCAGAGCCACAGAGTTAAAACTCTTGGTGATGTTGCCTTTTCCTAGAGATGGGCCAATCAATTGTTCTTGGATGATGGTCGTTTTGGCGGGTAATTTACCGACTTCCAGGATGTTGGCTAATTCGGTCGCTTCCGCAACGCTAAAGTTACCGGAAATCTGGGTATTTCCACCTAAGATAGCACTTTGTACTCTAGGAGAAGAGACCACTTCGTTATCAAGGGCGATAGCGACTTCCCGCTTGCCGTTGGCAAAAGCTTTGGAAGTCATATCCCCCCAAACTTTGGCGCCTTGGTTGTCCATGTTTAAGGTGACCATTATTTCTCCCGTAGTTGGATCTGTATTGGTGGCAGCATTGGTTATATGATCGCCCTCCAGTGGCGCAGAAGATTTTCCGTAAGGCTTTTGGATGGCATACAACATGTAGGTGTATTTGTTTTTGTCATCATCGACCGGCTTATAAGACCATAAGAACTTGATGTCTTGTGGGAAAAGCGCTTTGACTTCCGGTCTATCCAATAACTTCGAGATGGTGTCTCTTCTGTTTTTATTGGCATAGCCCATCACGGGCGAAGCCGGCAATCCGTCTTGTGTATAACCCAGTTGAAAGTTAGCAAATAAGGGGCCGATATCCGTTTTTGGAGCGGCCTTAACTTCCCAAGTAGAATCTATTACATTCCCGTTGTCATCATATTTGTATGTCAAAGTAGAGTCTTTGGGGGCTTCTACAGTCTTGACTTTACCCAAAGTTTCTTGGAGCTTTTTGTCAGCGGCCATAAAGGCGTCCGCAATGCCCGGGTCATTTAGACGGTAGGTATCCCAAAACTCTAATTTGGCTACCGTAGAAATATATCTACGAGCGGTTTCTGGATTTTCCATCCCCGGCAATTCTACGATAATCAGGTTTCGGTTTTCATCCAAAGAGATATTAGGCTGAACAACGCCTAATTTATCAATCCGCTTGCGCAAACGCAAAAACGTTTGTTGGACGGCTTCATTGGCTTTTTCTCGCAAGAGAGAGAGTACGGCAGCATCAGAAGCGTTGGCAGAGATATTGTCTCTAAGCGATTCGTTGCGGCTAAAAATATCAGCCAGCTTAGTGCCATCCGAATACTTTTTGTAAGCCTTCTCAAAGCTATCAATAAAATCCCCGCCGTTGGCCATTTCGGCTTGAGCCACATCTAAGGCTTTGTCAAAGCCTTTATTTTTACTTTCTTTGGATAGTTCAAAAAAGAAATTTTTCAGGTCAATCTGAAGAATTACGCTCATTCCCCCTTTCAAATCCAATCCCAAAGCTAGTTGTTGAGATTTCAAATCATCATAAGTAAACTTCTTGATGAGTGGAATGTTAAGCGCTGTCTCTGTCGATGCGGAATCCAAAAACTGACTTCTAAACTTTTTGAATGCTTTGCTTTGTAGCGCAGCATCAGATATAGAAGAGCTTTTTTGAGTCGCAAATGCATCGGCTTTCTTCTCTACTTTTCTGGTAGGGAAGATTAATAAGTACTGATATAGACAGACAATCGTCAGCATAATCAGTAATACTTTGAACAATCCTTTTGTTTGCATTCGTAAAAAACTTTTTGTCGGAGTTAGTGTGTCCTTTGTTAGCTAAAATCGTAATCCATCCAAGAATTATTCCAAAAGGAATAAAAACCAAAAATATAAATGAATAAATCACTCTATAATTGGTTCAAAATGAATAAATTACAAAATCAAAGCTGAAAAAAAAGAGACAGACCAACTTTTCATCTGTTGCCAAAAATTTGGCGAAATAATAATTTTGTGGTTCACTTTTTCAAAAGTAGCGCAAATATAGTGGTTTTACAGCATAATAACCTAAAATGTTGCAGCTTGTTTTTTCGCTATTTTTTTGTTTTTGAAGATTATAGGGCAGAGCCACCTGTTTTTTTGTTCCCAAAACCTATTTTGGGGTGGGACTCAATGAAAATCAACCGGTTAGAAGTTGGTTTGTATGCTTGAAATATCCTATCTTTGTACGTAACTGTTTAGGTGCCCCAATTTTTAGATAGAAAATAGGCATTTTCTAGCAAAAATTAGCGGGTGGCTAAATAGTTACCTTTGTACTAGACTTCCGGTCATTTGATTGGTATGTCGTCATTTTTCATCAAAATTATTTACCAAATGGGTCTATTTGACTTTCTTAAGAACAAAAAAAAGAGTGTACCAACGCCTCCAAAACCGGACGTAAGCGCCAATGCGGATGAAATGATGCGTCAACAGAAGTTGATGATTCTCGACAATACGATTGCTACACTCGGAATTAATGTGGAAAACCTAAACCTTGATTTCTACGATAACGTGGCTACGGTTGGCGGCTTAATTCAGTCTGAAGAGGAGCGCAATGCTATTGTGACGGCGCTAAATGCGGTCGATGGTGTGTATAGTGTGAATGACAATCTTGAAGTGGCAGCGCCTCCTGCGCCTGAGTTTGAGACGTATGTCATCCAAAAAGGAGATTCGCTTTCTAAGATTGCGAAGCGTTATTTTGGAGACCCTATGAAATACAAGGAAATCTTTGAAGCCAATAAGGATATTTTGGACGATCCTAATAAGATTTTCCCCGGTCAGGAAATTAAGATTCCTTTGAAGTAGGGATACGCCCTTACGGGAAAAAGTAAAAGCATCTAGGCCTTTGGCTTGGGTGCTTTTTTTTGTTTTTTCCTTTTGGTTGCTACCTATCTTCTTTGTAGATGTCTGAGTCACACGTACTTAGTGCTTAGGCATTACATTTTTCCTTACCACTAAGGGCACGAAGATAACACTAAGTTTACACTAAGCAACGCTACAAATTCTTGGCTTTAGCCTTGCTTTACTGGTAGTTTTAACGGACGAAGCAGAAGTAAAACTATTGGGGACTTTAGCTTATTTTACTGTTGGTTTTACTTTGCCGTGTTGGTAGCAGCCAAATTTATTTGGCTGAAAAAAGCTTGCTCTCCATCTCCCGAATGAATTCGGAAGTACCGGTGAGATTCAGCGCCAAGCTTTGGGCTTGCTTTGTCGTTGGTTTTACTTTGCTGTTGGTTTTACTTTGCCGTTGGTTTTGCTTTGCCGTGTTGGTAGCAGCCAAATTTATTTGGCTAAAAAAAGCTTGCTCTCCATCTCCCGAATGAATTCGGAAGTACCGGCGAGATTCAGCGCCAAGCTTTGGGCTTGCTTTGCCGTTGGTTTTGCTTTGCCGGAAGCAAAACAATTAGGGGCTTTAGCCCCATTTGATTGCCTAAAAAAGTAAACCCGACTACGCCCAAAGAAAACATTAGGAATCGTGTTTTTTTTATTCAAATTGTCATCCATTTGGCGGTTAATTCCACCGGTGTGGTACAAAAAAAAGCCCC
>JALVCY010000263.1 GCA_027009605.1 Saprospiraceae bacterium | reverse complement strand
CTCGATTCCAAGAAACATAGCGGTCAAACCCATCCGGATTGGCGCAAGGATTAATGATTATGATGACATCGTTGAGCCAATCATATTGGTTGGAGATGAGTTGGTAGATAGTTTGTAGGGCGCTTTCAGTCGCTGCGGGTTCATTGCCGTGGACGCCATAGTTGACCCAAACAATGGATTTGGCTGATTTTAAATCCGGCTTTCCTTTTTCTAATCCGGTGATTTTCAGATTGTTATGTCTGATATTGTCCAGATTCTTTATGTTTTCTTCAGAAGAGATGATGGCGATGGCCAAGGGTCGTTTTTCGATGGAGCGGCCATATAATTGATAGACCATTTTGGGGCTTTTTTGGGCGGCATACTCTACATAGTCTGAGACAAGATAATAGGGTGTGAATTCTTTTCCATAATTGGTGGGTAAAAACTCATTCGGCGACTGAATAGTCGTCTGACCTTGTCCCCAAAAGCAGGAAAGGAAAAATAATAAAGAGGTCATTAACTTTTGCATTCTCACAGTAATTTAGTAAAGAAATGAGTGCATTTCTAAAAATAGGTCTCCGCAGCCGATGGCTGTGGAAAGGTCAATATTGTTCATGGTATAACCTAAAGACTAGGCTTCAAAGCCCAATCCACCTGTAGAAAAAGTGCAACAGATTATTCAGAAAATAGCTTCCGCAATTTTTTGGATAATCGCTGAATCACCCATAGTGTAGTAGTGTATTCCGGGGACACCGGCAGCCTTTAGTTCTTTAGACTGCATGATGGCCCATTCAATACCGACTTGAGTCCGAGCGGCCGCATTCTTTGCAGAAAGTAGCGCTTTGACCAAATCTTCCGGAAAGTTAACATAAAATTTCCGGGGAATAGAATTTAACTGATATTTTTTGGTCACCGGCTTCAAGCCCGGGATAATCGGTACCTGAATGCCGGCATCCCGACATTTTTGGACAAAATCAAAAAACTTTTGGTTATCAAAAAATAGTTGGGTTACGATATAATTGGCGCCGGCATCGACCTTTTTCTTGAGATTGATGATGTCGGCTTCCATATTGGGGGACTCAAAATGTTTTTCCGGGTAACCGGCGACACCTATGCAGAAGTCTGTATTGGCTCCATTGATGACGTGTTCGTCCATGTATTTGCCATTGTTCATGTCCACAATTTGGCGGACTAAGTCAATGGCATAAGCATGCCCGTTTTCTTCGGGCACAAACTTGTCTTCAAAAGTCCGGCTGTCTCCGCGCAACGCTAAGACATTATGGATGCCTAGAAAGTTAAGGTCTATTAAGGCGTTTTCGGTTTCTTCCTTGGTAAATCCGCCACATAGCAAATGGGGCACCGCATCAACACCATATCTCATCGAAATTGCGGAGCAAATCCCAATCGTGCCCGGGCGTTTGCGAATAGCCACTTTCTCAAAATGCCCCGAAGGCATGCTTTTATAAATAAACTCTTCCCGGTGATAAGTAACATCTACAAAAGGCGGCTTAAACTCCATCAATGGATCCAACGCATCAAATATCTCCTGAATCGTACTCCCCTTAAGCGGGGGCAAGATCTCAAACGAGATAAGGGTTTTGCCATTGGCCTTTTCAAAATATTCTGTTACTTTCATGTATGGAGTTTAATGCTAAAACGTATCTATAGGATAAATGGTTGGCTTTTTGGACTTTTCAATCCTTGTATTATCAAGCCGGTGCTATTCTACGACGCCTAATTCCTTACCGATTTTTGTAAAAGCAGCGATGGCCTTTTTTAGGTCTTCCCGGCTATGTGCGGCAGATATTTGTACCCGGATACGAGCCTTTTCTTTGGGCACGACGGGGTAGAAGAAGCCAATGACATAGATGCCTTCTTCCAATAATAAGTTGGAGAATTTTTGCGAAAGCTTAGCATCATAAAGCATAATCGGTACAATTGGGTGCGTCCCCGGGATGATGTCAAAGCCGGCCTTGGTCATCTCCTTGCGGAAAAATTTGGTATTTCTGGCCAATTTGTCGCGCAATTTGGTCGTCTCACTCAACATGTCCAATACGGCAATCGAAGCGCCGACGACAGAAGGGGCCACGGTATTGGAGAACAAATAAGGTCTGGAGCGCTGTCTCAAAATCTCTACAATTTCCTTTTTAGCCGCCGTAAATCCACCGGAAGCTCCACCCAAGGCTTTACCAAAAGTGCCCACAATAATATCTACCCGTCCCATCGCCCCGCAATGCTCTGCTGAACCCCGTCCGGTCGGGCCCGTAAATCCCGTGGCATGGCTATCGTCCACCATGACCAAGGCGCCATATTTGTCCGCAAGGTCACAAATCTTATCAATTTGAGCAATCGTCCCGTCCATGGAGAAAACTCCATCGGTGGCAATCAACATCCGGCGTGCACCGGCTGCTTGTGCTTCTTGCAGCTTGGCTTCTAAATCAGCCATGTCATTGGTGGCATAGCGATAGCGGGCCGCTTTGCAGAGACGAACACCATCAATAATGGATGCATGGTTCAAAGAATCGGAAATAATGGCGTCCTCCTTGCCCAATAAGGGCTCAAAAAGTCCCCCGTTGGCATCAAAAGCAGCAGCATACAAAATCGCATCTTCCATGCCGACAAAGGCCGCAATCTTTTCTTCTAATTCTTTATGTATATCTTGCGTACCACAAATAAAACGGACAGAGGATAGCCCAAAACCATGGGAGTCAATGGCTTTTTTGGCGGCTCTGATGACTTTCCGGTTGGAGGAGAGCCCCAGATAATTGTTGGCACAAAAATTAAGGACTTCTTTTCCATCGGATACCCGAATAGTAGCTCCCTGTGGGGTGACGATGATTCTTTCATCCTTGTAGAGACCTGCGGTTCTGATGTCGGCTAGTTCTTGGCTTAGTTGTGTTTTTATTTCTCCGTACATGGTTGTTTTTTTGGCTTTCGCAAAATAGAAGACGAAAGTAAGGACAATTTGAGAAATGGAGCTAATCTTTGGGGAAAAGTTTTGAATTTTGGGGGAGACTTCTGTATTTGGTATTTTGGTAGTTGAGGGAGTTGATTCGCTGCGCTAGTTGATTCACTCGCTACGCTTCGTTAGTTGATTCGCTGCGCTAGTTGAAGAAGTTGAGACGTTCGCCTACGGCTCACTAGGTTGAGACTCGTCCTACGGACTTCGTGGTTGAGAGCTTCGCAGGTTGAGACGATTTGGGTTTTTGTTGGGGTTTTTACTCATCATTGGATATTTGGAATTCTGTTTGGGGTTTTAGTTGAAGAAGTTGATTCGCTGCGCTAGTTGATTCACTCGCTGCGCTTCGTTAGTTGATTCGCTTCGCTAGTTGAGAGATTTGGATTTTTGTTTGGGGTTTTACTTTATCATTTGATATTTGGGATTCTGTAATTGATATAGTTGTAAGATTTTTTAGCTGCCTAGCCGTTAAACCGTTAAACCGCTGCACCGTTAAACCGTTAATTGCCTACGGCTCACTAGGTTGAGACTGTCCCGATTACTATCGTGGATACGGACTTCGTGGTTGAGAGCTTCGCAGGTTGAGACGATATGGGTTTTTGTTGGGGTTTTTACTCATCATTGGATATTTGGAATTCTGTTTGGGGTTTTAGTTGAAGAAGTTGATTCGCTTCGCTAGTTGAAAAAGTTGATTCGCTCGCAGGCTTCGCTAGTTGAAAAAGTTGAGACGTTTGTCTTTGGCTTCTTAGTTGAGACT
>JALVCY010000262.1 GCA_027009605.1 Saprospiraceae bacterium | reverse complement strand
AGATGTGGGCAAACCCCGTGGGATTGACATCAAAGAGAAAAAAATGACGCTCCCTTTGATTTTTGCACTCAACCAATCCTCCCGCTCCGAAAAGCGAAAAATCATCAACATCATCAAGAATCACAGTGAAAACAAGGCTAAAGTCCAAGAAGTCATCCAATTTGTCAAACAAAAAGGAGGGCTGGACTATGCCCGTGAAAAGATGAACGAATTCAAACAAGAAGCGTTAGACATCCTACAAACATTCCCGGATTCTGATGCCCGCAACTCCTTGGAAAAACTCGTCTTCTATATTACGGAACGGGCCAAGTAGGCATCTCTTCTTTTTTTGCGTTTTAAGCTTACTATTATGACCAACATACGCCTGCTCTCCTTGGAAGAGCTCAAAACCATACTCAAAGAAAATGGCCAACAAGCTTTTCGGGCTAAACAAATCTATCAATGGATTTGGCAACACGGCGTAGGGCAGTTTGAGGAGATGACCAATTTGTCGAAAGACTTGCGTCAATGGCTTCACTCCCGGTTTACCATCCCACAAATCACTCAGGATACCGCCCAATACAGTAGCGACGGAACCATCAAAATCCGCTTCAAGCTTCATGATGGCCATCTGATTGAATCTGTTTTGATTCCTGTCGAAAAGGACGAGCGCTATACCTTATGCGTTTCCACGCAAGTGGGCTGCAGCCTATCCTGTGCTTTTTGTGCCACCGGAAAAATGGATATGAAGCGCAATTTGACACCCGGAGAAATTGTCGATCAATTGACCCTAGTCAATAAGATTTGTCAAGAAAAATACAACCACCCCATCACCAATATCGTGTATATGGGCATGGGCGAGCCCCTTCTGAACTATAAGAATGTGCTTCAAAGCATCAACATCATTTCTTCCGAAAATGGACACAATATGTCCCCCAGACGCCTGACTATTTCTACCGCCGGCATCGCCAAGATGATAAAAAGGTTGGCAGATGATAGCCCTAGGGTTAATTTGGCCTTGTCCTTACATGCTGCCGACGACTTCAAGCGCAACCAAATCATGCCCATCAATGAAAAAAACAATCTGGAAGTTTTGATGGAGGCTTTACATTACTATTCGACCAAGGGCAAAGGCCATCTCACCTTCGAATATATCATGCTCAGGCATCTCAATGACTCCATAGAAGACGCCAATCGCCTAGCCGCATTGTGCCGGGGCTTCCGGGTCAAAGTCAACATTATTGAGTACAATCCCATTGGGGACGGACTCTTTGACAAGGCAAATATTGAAAAAGTTGACCAATTTGCATCACATTTGACGAAAAAGGGCGTTTTAGTCACGGTTCGTCGCAGTCGGGGGGGCGATATTGATGCCGCTTGCGGACAATTGGCGAACAAAGACTAATGGTCTAACCAAAAGAATAAACCCAAATGCACTTGTTCCATAACCTAGACATTCAATCACCCTATTCTTTCGGACTCCTCCTTGCGATTCCGTTACTTTGGTATTTGGTTCAGCAATTTCAGGCCTTTCGGCAAAAGAATTTGCGGCTGTTTGGGCGGGACGAAATGATTGCCGAGCAACTACAAAGCACCGGCATCGTTCCCCGGCGGTTTTGGATGTTTTTGCTTGGCATAGGCTTATTGGCGATAGCCGCTACCAACCCGCGCATCCAAGGCAAGCCCATTCATATTACCAAGAAAGGCGGGGACGTGATTTTTGCCTTGGATGTCTCCCGCAGCATGTTGGCGCAAGACGTCAAACCCAGCCGGTTGGAACGCGCCAAACTTGTCTGTCTCAATCTATTGCAAGGCTTTGACAATCAGCGAGTTGCCGTAGTCGTTTTTGCAGGGGACGCCTATGTAACGATGCCATTTTCTACCAATTATTCGGCGGTGGCTAATTTTATTGATGAAGCCAATCCCAATCAAGTGAGTGCGCAAGGCAGTGACTACGAAAATCTAATATCGACCTTAGAGGAATATTTCGGCAAAGACCCGCAAGCAGAAAGAGGCGTAGTGGTTTTATCGGATGGAGAAGACCATAGCGACCTTTCGCCGGCCGAAGTAAAAAAAGCCAATGAAGGAGGTTTGATTTTTTTCACTGTAGGCATCGGTAGCACTAAAGGGGCACCCATCCCTACACGGCGGGGCTATTTGCAAGATAAATCAGGAAAAAAAGTCATCAGTAAACTACACAAAAAATCCCTTCAAACCCTAGCCGGCAAACACGGCAAATACTTTACCGTTTCCCAAGAAGGTGCACTTTTGAGCGCCATCCGCCACTTAAGAGAGCAGAATTTTTCAGACCTGACTTCTTATGCTTATCAGAGTTTGTTCCAGTATTTTTTGTTTCCCGGCTTGCTGTTTATTCTTTTCTCCTTTTTTGCCGCAAGGCCTAAATCCCAACAAGCCATCACCGTCTTTTTACTTTTCTTTTCTGTTTTTGCGCAAGCACAAAGCGCACATCAACAATTTCTCGAAGGAGACCGGGCCTTCAAAAAAGAAGAATACGATGTCGCCGCTCAAAAATATAAGGAAGCGCTCCAAAATGATGACTCCAATGTCCAAGCTCTGTACAATCTAGGCGTAGCAGAAGCTAAAGCCAACCACAAAAAACAAGCGCTCCAATATTTTGCGCAAGCCGCCGAACAGGCTGACAATCAACAAGATAGAGCATCCGCCCTGTATAATGCCGGAACTTTGCTCCTTTCGGAAAAAGGACAGCTGGACCAGAGCATCCAACTCCTGAAAGAAGCGCTGCGCAATAGCCGAAATGATGATGACATTCGAAAAAACTTGGCTCGAGCCATCCAACTTAAACGCCAACAACAAAAGAAAAATCAACAGCAGCAAAAGAAAAACCAACAAAAAAAAGATCAGCAAAATAAAGACAAACAAAATAAAGACCAGCAGAACAAAGATCAACAAAATAAAGATCAACAGAACAAAGATAAGCAGAACAAAGACCAACAAAATAAAGACCAACAGAACAAAGATCAACAAAATAAAGACAAACAAAATAAAGACCAGCAAGACAAAGACAAACAGGATCAACAAAATCAACAGCCCAAAGACCAACAAAACAGTGACCAAAACCAAAAAAATCAAAACCACCAAAAACAACCTATCAATATCAAAAAACAAAAAGCACTGCAAAAACTCAAAGCCGTGGAAGAGGCCGAACGAAAAGTGCGTAGAAAAATGCAGCGGATGAAGGGGAAAAATAGCGCTCGTAAGGGGAAGAATTGGTGAGTGGTGAGTGGTGAGTGGTGAGTGGTGAGTAGTGAGTGGTGAGAAGTGAGTAGTGAGTAGTGAGAGTTCCCAAGAAAGAATCTACGCGGTTAAATCTGCGGGAATCTGCGGGAAATTAAATCTGCGTACATCTGCGGGAAAAAGTGGTGAGAGATGAGTAGTGAGCGGTGAAAAGTGAGTAAAGAGTTTCTGTAATGGGTGAATTTGGAGGAGTGGGAAAAAAATGGGGGTTTTAGCTTTCTTTTTTGGGTTTATCGCCGTCTATTATAAGAACATTGTTGGGGATAGCGTTAGACTTTGGCTTTTATATTGCTTGAGCACAGAATAAAAAGTTTGTTTTTGGGCATAATTAGCTTTTTTGGTGACTATATCAAATTATTTTTTGTAACAATCGTTCCCATTTAACGTCTTAACAAAATCCTAATTACTTAACACAACTAAAGAATTAATGAAGTTTCCACAAGCG
>JALVCY010000261.1 GCA_027009605.1 Saprospiraceae bacterium | reverse complement strand
AAAATTTAGGGACAAATATTAAGCCTTGTTTGACTATTCCGCAAGATCTATCAACTGGCGGGGCAATTTCCCGCGAGAATTCTGAAGAAGTAGCAGCAGATATCAAACCACTAAGTTCTTCAATTGGGGGGGTAGGCGGTGACAGACCCTCCTTCGGGGATGGGAATCCAAGCCCGGCTACATTGTCAATGATTGATAATGTGAAAGCAAGCGTGGGACTGTATAACGGGACACAAACGAGTAGTATTCCGTTATACACGTATGTCTCCAATGATATATCAGTGCCAATTTCAATTTCATCATCCAATAACGGATTGAAGGTCAATGACTTTGGCGGTTTGGTAGGTTTAAATTGGAATCTTAATGCCGGAGGCCGGATTTCGCGAGTAGTAAAAGGCTTGCCGGATGAGTTTGATGGTATTACAGAAGGGGTAGGTCTTGGGCGAAGAAAAATATTGGCGCCATTTGTCGCTCCATCAAACATTGGTGTAAAGATTGCGCCGGTGGGGGAAAAATGGATTAAGAAATTTGAAAATGCTCTTTGCCTCAATGCTTTAAAGGACATAGTTAAGTTTGGAGTAAGATATAAGAAGGAAAAAGGACCAGTTGAAGTAGCGTTCAACTGGAATGTGCAACATCCTCAGTATGCAAATGTTACTACGAGTGTCTTTGCTTTCTCTATTTTTGGAATAATCAAAGTTTATGTTCAATTTGGTATGATTGCTGGATTTGGTTTAAATGAACAAGTTGTTCCGGTTACATATGAGGAGAAAGGGCTTGGGTACTATTATTTACTAAGCGATCCAAACAAGGTAAGTAATATAACTGGAATCCCAGTAAACGATATTAATGTTGAGGATTTGTTATATAATGGTGGATTCCTATACGTTAGCCCTTCCGAATTTGACAAAGATACAAATCCATTGTTTTCTAAGGAAGATAACGAATTTTTTTATCCCGGATTTGGAAGTTATATGAGTTATAGGGAGGCAATTTTTACGATGTTGCTTAATCAAAAGCCTACGTACCATAAAAATACACTTGATACGGAGCCAGATGAGTTTTATTTTAGCGTTCCAGGGTATTCGGGGAAGTTTTATCTAGGGAGAAAAGATAATGGTGAAGTAGGAATAGTAGT
Organism: Saprospiraceae bacterium; assembly: GCA_027009605.1. GTDB lineage: Bacteria > Bacteroidota > Bacteroidia > Chitinophagales > Saprospiraceae > HyVt-613. Next base: position 2,567 of record JALVCY010000261.1, on the reverse strand, counting down.
TTTCCCGAAGGTGGAAGGCTTGGAAATTTCGGTGCCAACCATTGTCGATGGTCATTTTTCTTCCATTACGATACAAACACCGGACGGGAGGGAATATGTTTTCGGTAGCGAAACCGGAGAAGGAGTGGAAGTTACCAAGAAGGTTAATTATTATCTTCCGAACTACTATACGTTTCCGGAAAAAGATAAGACTAGAACAAAATTTGGGAAGGCGGAGTTGGGAGTTCAATCTATGGTGTTTCAGAATTTGCTAGTTGTAAAAAGTCTTTTCATAAATGGTGCGACTTTTGACCGGAATTATCGCGTAACGCATTTGCCGAGTTTTACGTCGGCATGGCATTTGATGAAAATCAAATCGACGCTGTCCCAAGAGGAAGTATCGTTTTCTTATGAACCCAGAGAAATAAAATATAATTCCAGTAAAGAGTATTCATATACTTTCCCGAATTTTGATATCTATGATCAAACTTTGGTAACCAAGTATGAACCGAAAATTCATAATCCGGTTCATATAACTCCCACCAGGTGGAAAAACGGTTCGGCCGAATTTGCGTATTCATTAACCGAATCGACTGTCAAGTATTGGCGCTTGTCCAAGATTTTCTCAGACCGGCCGGAATACGTGGAGTTTAAATATGAGAAAGGTAAGATTATTCCCGATAAAAATAATGAAACTACAAAGCGCCGAGGAATTGTGTTAGCGGAAAAGCAAGGGGGGATATACGTCAATGATGAATTGTTAAGTGAGATACATATTAAGAGAAAGGAAAAATTTTTCAAAGGTTGGAGGTTTCATTATAATGAAAAAGCTGACGAGAGTTTTGAAGTTACCTGTACTTCACAGCTAGGGATTGTACGTGAACCGGAGTACGTTGCTACGGGAGAGGCGATTTTTGATTTAGGTAATTTGTATGAGCTAAAAGGGCCAGAACAGAGATATGAGCTCCAATTTTATTTTACGTTGGGTATTGGAAACTGTTTTCGAATACCATTACTTTTACCGTTCAATATTTTCCCATATTACAAGGTAGAACCGGTCGGTTATTCGCATTATTCCCATATGAGTGAGTTTGGTTCCATAATGACGGTAAAGAAGTTTGTCAACGACATAGATTCCGACAAATACCCGTTTGAACCAGATATTGAGAAAATAATATTCCAAGAGGAAGGGGCGAGAAGTTTTTTGACATCAATTGATGGAATAAACAGGAGCCAAGAGACTTTTCCATTTGTCACTAAAATCACCTATAACAATGCCGGGGATCTTCCCAAGCGCTATTCGTTGGATCAGGATGAATATGGTTATTATACGGAAAATACTACTAAGTCACCTTTCCCTGATGTTACATACCAGTCTATCATGGGTTCTACCGTAACTACGACAGATCCTGTTGACTTATTATTTGCATTCAAGGAAGTTCACGGAAGTGATTTCTCTAGTGGTCAATCGCCCCCGAGTGAACAGGCTTCTGTTGGCACTATTGCCTCTATAGAATTTGCGTCAGGTGCATCATACAGTTGGTCCTATGAGCCGAACGAATATCCTGAAGGTACAAAGATGGCCGGCGTTCGTGTTTCATCTTTTACCAAAGACCCAAACGGCATTCCGCCGCTTACGATCCATTATAAATATTTTGACCCTACAGTAGTGCAAATGCCTGTCAGAATTTCTCAAAATCCGTATAATGTGTATAAAAGAGGCGTATACATTAAATTATTTAATAAAACCGTTTATAATTTTGAGCAAAAGGTTGCTCTGTCTTCACATCCAGTAAACCCGATGTATAATAACGGGGGCAATATAGTTGGTTATGGTAAAGTTATAGAAATATTTCCCCACAATGGAAGGGTAGAGCATATCTTTTTAACGCCCTTGAATTCAGGTTTAGTAAATAATATCTGGACTTATGACAAGAGGCGTGTGGGCTATTTTAGAGGGAGAGACCCTATTACTGATTTTCTTTTTGAGCTTGGGAACTTTTTCCCGGCTGAGGATATTTTCGACCTTATTCCTGAACTCGACGATAATCCTTTTGGAAAATGGGACTGGAAGTTAGGTTTGGAAAAAGAGACTACCGTTTATAATGAATCTGGAGAAAAGAGAAAAAAAGTTATTCGTGAATATGAAGATGAAATATTCCGTGAAGTGAATTATTATGATCGGCATGCCATTCATTACAAGCATCTTGATCCTGGTACTTATATGAATAATTTTGTTATGGATGAAATAGGGGCTGTTGCGGCAAATTGGGACCCTGACCCGGATGCCGACCCAGTGTATGATATGTTAGACTTCTTTATTGATATTCTTACAAAGGCCGCAAAGATAAAAATTACAAGACATTTGTTTGCAGATTATTTGTTCAAGTATTCTAAAGCTCTTTCGGGGCTCACAAGGTTGAAAAATACTGAAATTCACGATTATTATTATGATGGCGCTGAAACTATTACCGAAGTAAATTATGAATATAATGACAATTATAGACACAATATCCCCACTAACGTATATACAATAAAAAAGCGTGGTGATGTCACCTATTATACTTCCGAGGAAAGGAATTTATTTG
>JALVCY010000260.1 GCA_027009605.1 Saprospiraceae bacterium | reverse complement strand
TGGTCGATGATATATTGGCGGTGCGCATCTAGTCGGATGGCATCTTTTTCGGTGGTGATATAGATTTTTTTGTTGCCGGTTACTTTATTAAAGAGGGCTTGGATGCTGTCCATGTCTTTGGAAGAGAAAGGATGGTGATCCGCAAATTCGGCGATAAAGGTCTCTTTTACCAGCGACTCCAAGTGATAAATCAAATAATCAGGCTGCGCAATCCCACTAATCAAAACGACGGTCAAATCCTTGGTTAATTGAATCCTTCGGTTTCCATCATACAGATAGTAGGGATTACCGTATTGGTATTTACTGAAAAAGACTTTTTGGTGGGGGAGTGGGGCGATACGTTGGATGTATTTCTGGCGTTCGGTTTCGGTGACGGTGTCGGGGCATTTGGAGACAATGATGATGTCTGCCCGTTTGGCTCCGGTTCGCCATTCCCGCAAGGAGCCGGAAGGCAGTAGAAAATCCTTAAAATAAGGGCGTTTGAACGAAGTGAGCAGGATGTTTAGACCCGGTTTGACCGCAAGGTGTTGGAAGGCATCATCGAGCAAAATAGTTTGGATATGGCCGGCATGGCCTATGATTTGGGGGATGGCCATCATGCGTTCTTCGCCGACGGTGACGAGTACATCTTGAAACTTGCGTTTAAATTGCAAAGGTTCGTCCCCGACAGATTCCGCTGTGTCTGATGTTGTCACAATTCGGAAACCATGTGTTTTGCGTCCATAGCCGCGACTCAAAGTAGCCAAATTCAGATAAGGACGAAGCAACATGATTAAGTACTCTACATGTGGACTTTTGCCGGTGCCTCCGACAGAAAGATTGCCGACCGAGATAATGGGCACATCAAATTCAGCGGATTTATAGGTACCGGATTCGTAAAGGAAATTGCGCAAGTAAGTCCCCAGCCCATAAAGCAAGGAAATAGGAAAAAACAAAATCTTCAAAAACCAATTATTCAGCATGCCATTTCTTAACGATACTCATTCAGCCGAGCCGAAGGCGAACATCAACCACGAAGTCCGAAGGACGAGTGAATCAACTGTCTCAACTAGCGAGCGAAGCGAGTGAATCAACTAACGAAACAAAAAAACACCCCACTACCGATGCCAAAGACCAAAAGCGCCACTGGCGCGCCCCAAAGACCAAAGACCAAAAAAACACCTACATTCCCAAACAAAAACCCAAATCGTCTCAACCTGCGAAGCACTCAACTACGAAGTCCGAATCCACGATAGTAATCGGGACAAGTCTCAACCTAGTGAGCCGTAGGCGAACGTCTCAACTTCTTCAACTTCTTCAACTAGCGAAGCTTGCGAGCGAATCAACTTCTTCAACTCACCACTCACCACTCACCACTCACCACTCACCACTCACCACTCACCACTCACCACTCACTACTCACTACTCACTACTCACCACTCACTCCTCCGCCACCAAAAACCGGAAACCAACCCCCCGCACGTTCTCAATCTTAATCCCCTCGTCTTTTTTCAGGTATTTGCGTAAGCGGGTAATAAAGACATCCATGCTCCGGCCCAAGAAATAATCATCTTCACCCCAAAGAGCCAAAAGAATATCCGAGCGTTTGACCAATTGATTTTGGTGTTTGGCAAAAAACATGAGCAAGTCGGCTTCTTTTTGCGTAAGCGAAGACTCTTCTCCATCGTGGATGACCCTCAAGTTGTCGTAGTCAAAATCGTAGCTTCTAAGCTTGATTAATTCACCTTGGCTATGTAAAACAGGGCTTTTGGAGCGTCTCAAGAAGATTTCAATTTTTAGCAAAAGCTCTTCCATATTGAAAGGCTTGGTGATATAGTCGTCGCCCCCGATACGGAGTCCGTGCAATTTATCATCTTTCAAGGACTTTGCAGTCAAAAAGATAATGGGCATCAGTACATTCTTTTCCCGAATCTTACGAGCGACTTCAAAACCATCAATATGGGGAAGCATCACATCTAAGATCGCTAAATCGAAGTTCCCTTTTTTGAAAGCAGAAAGCGCTTCTTTGCCGTCTGCGGCATAGGTGATTTTGTATCCGGCTAATTCTAGATTATCTTTGGTTACGAAGCTTAGTGCCTCATCATCTTCGACGTATAGTAAATGTGCTTTATGTCCTTTTTCGGCCATGATCAAATTTTTTTTGTGTTCATACGAGTGGCTAATGTACAACAACCTGACCAAAAAAGAGTTGTTTGTGTCCAAAAATGCTCAATTTGAAGCCTACAGTCAGGGAGATTTCCAAAATTCCGTATGGTTTGGCTTGGTGGACAACTTGCCTTCGGCGTTCAATTTGTGCTTCGCACGTTCAATATGTCCTTCGGACGTTCAAATTGTGCTTCGCACGTTCAAATGCCTTCGGCGTTCAAGGAGTAAAATCTCTTTCCTGCCTTCCCGTTACACCGCTACACCGCTACACCGTTATGCCGCCATACCGTTAATTGCCTTTGGCGTTCAATTTGTGCTTCGCACGTTCAAATTGCCCTTCGGGCGTAAATGCCTTCGGCGTTCAATTTTTTCGTGTTTTTTCGTGTTTTTCGTGGTTCAATCATCTTGGTGGTTTGGATGCCGCCCCCCGTTACACCGTTACACCGTTCTTTTATGGTGCTGCCCGAACAGTTGTTTTTTCCTTAATCCAGCAAGGCACATAAAAGCTTTGGCCGACTTTCATGCCGCGCTGGAAGATGTCTTCTTTGCTAGGCATATATTGGCTATAGCGGTTAATGAGTTTGTTAGCTTCTCTGGCTACACCGGGATCGACGGATTTAGCCTTTTTCCACATGTCGATGGCCGGCCAAGTGACGATTTGGCTATCCCAGCCGGTGCCCGGTCCGCAGATGGGGCCGCTGGACGCATATAGTCTGCCTATCAGCATGTAAGCTGCGCCCATATTGGGTTTGTATTTTAGGGCTTGGCGGGCATAGTCTCTTGATTTGTAGAATTTTTTTAGATAGGAGAAGTAGATTTTGGCGTTAACCAAGGCATATTTTGCCTTTAGGGCGGGGGTGGTTTCTTCCGAAATGGCTTGGTCAAAAAGTCTGACGGCATCCCGGTAGCGACCTTCTTTTAGTGCCTTGTAGGCATCTCGAACGGTCGTAGAACCACTAGGAGTCTCTACGCTACAATTTTTGGCGTATGCTTTGGATATTTTGGCAAAATCGGGGTCTGTCTGTGGCATTCCTCCCCAATTGAACCGGCTAAAGACCATCATGATAGAGTCGCAATTGGTTGGATTTCGTTCATAAGTGCCGTAATATTTATTCCGGTAGTAATCACTTCCGTAAAAACCCTTGATTCCTTCTAATTCTTCCAATCTGGCAGGTGCATAGCTGGCGACTATTTTAAAGCTTTCTACTTCGTCTCCATTGTGGAGTCCGTAGTCAATAATGCCGGGAATTAAGTTGGCGTATTTTTGTGCTTCCGCAAGGGGAATTTCTTTTTTTAGGAATAAATCAATCATCAACGCCGTAAACGGATTGATGACAAAGGCGGGTGTTTTCTTGCCGCTTAGGTCGATGGCTTTTTTGAGATAGCTGTATTTTTCCAGTTCGGTAGCGTGATTGGGGAAGTTATAATACAAGTCAAAACCCAATAATCCATTAAAATAGCCTTCATCACCATAGCAATCCATGGCTTCTTGATAGAGCTTTTTGATGGTATTGACGTATTGGCGTTGTTGGGTGGTATCCTTTGTTTGATTGTAAAATTGG
>JALVCY010000259.1 GCA_027009605.1 Saprospiraceae bacterium | reverse complement strand
CTCCACTTGGTAAAAATACTTAATACCATTTTGAATGAATTCTATAGAAAGAATGGAGTTTTGCTTGGGTGTTTCCGGATCAAACAAGAACGGATTAAAATCTAATTCCCCCGTTTTTTTCTGCTCAGGTTGTAGAACGAGTTTCCTCAAAAAATCAAGTGCCCATAGAATGGTGGATTTGCCGGATGCATTAGCACCATAAATCAAAGCAAGTTTCAAAATCCTTTGCCTCCCAACATTTACAATATAAGTATCTTCAAGATGGGTGGATTTATCCGCTTCAAAGGACAGCGTTTGCTTCTCTCTAATAGAGCCAAAATTTTGAACACTGAAATTTATAATCATTTTTGTCTCAGATTTTGCACGTCACTTGCAAATATATGGGTAAAAATGATAAAATGCTGTGTTTTTTGCAAAAAAATACATAGTATTTACAATAGCCATTGATTTTCGTGCATCCATCTGTTGAGCTCGCTAAGAAAGGTTGGATGAGATCGGACTGCTCCCAAATTTTTTTTTATTAAATACTAGCTTCATTCGCACCAAAAAGACTATCTTTGCGGCTAGATGAATACGATGACCTATATAAAAAGCTTTTTGGCGTTCTTGGTGATTGCAGCCTTCTTGGTGCATCCTTTGGAATTGCCGCTCAAAAAGGCTTGGCAGATGCTAGACCAAACCGGTTTTGAGCAGCGGTATTGTGTGAATCTTAATCATCCTGAATTGGACTGTCATGGCTCTTGCCAAATTCGTGAAGTAGCCACACAGTTGGCTCATCATGATTCTAATGATGCCCAAATAAGTCCTACTCCACTCCTATTAGATTTGTTTTTTGAGTCTGCAGATACGGAGTCTCTTACGCCTTTTTACCTTTCGGAAAAAGCACCGCTCCTACCCTACATGCAGGATTATTCTTGTGGGGTCTTTTTTGATATTTTCCATCCGCCCAGACTGGGTTGAATTTCATTTTTAGAGACAAATAGAGTTCGTTTGGCTATGCCCTTTTGGGCTTGGTTATCCATTTTATTTGTACAAATCTTTCTCCTTTTTTCGCAACTATTTAGCTACCCGCTAATTTTTGCTATAAAAAAACTTTGGAAACGGGTTGTCTTTTAGGGGATACCTAATTGATAATCAGCCTATTATCTTTTTTTTGCGCAAGCTAATCAAAGATACTGACAAGGCTATAATGCCCACCTGCCCCAAAGTATTATTAAAAATCAAAGGTAACTCCACAGGAAAACTTTGGGAATAAAATAGATGTAACTCCTGCAAAATAGTTACCAAAAAAAAAATAAAAATTGATGAAAAACCTAGTCTTTACGATGTTGATTGCAATGATTACAACACTCACTGCAATCGGTCAAAATACCCGGTGGTCAGGCGCCCTACTGGATGCTCAGACCCAAAAACCAATTTATCATGCTTCCCTTATTAATACGTCCACTAATGAAGTTTACTTCACAGATTGGGATGGTCATTTTTCAGTACAGGCGGCAGCCGATGACCTATTGGAAGTACACCATATTTCGTATCAAACGGTGAAGGTCAAGGCCTCGGAAACAGCGCATATCAACCTACAACCCAAAAAGATCTCTCTTGACGAAATCTTGGTCAAAGCCAGCCCCCTAGACGATATCGCTACGAGCGAAGTAATCGTGGATCAGGTCAAAAAAGGGAGTCAAGTGGCCAATGTGGCCGGACTCTTCAATGACATCCCGGGCTTCAGCATGCAAAAGCGAAGTGCGACGGCTTCAGAGCCTTCTTTTCGGGCTTTTAAGTACGAGCAAATGAACATTAAATATGACGGCGGTGGCAAAATGGTGCACGCCTGCCCCAACAGAATGGATCCGGTGACTGCCCACGTCATCCCCGAAGAAGTCCGTAAAATAGAAATTATTAAAGGACCTTTTTCCGTTCGGTTTGGTCAAAGTTTTGGGGGCATCATCAACATCATCACCAAGCCGCCTACTCCGGAAAAATACGGATTCCATGGTGTCGTCGAAACCGGCTACGAAACCAACGGCAGCAATTTTCTCGCCGGTGGCAAGCTGCAATATGCACAGAAGAAATTTGACTTAACGGTCAACGGAGAAAGCCGTAATTTTGGCAACTACACCGACGGCAATGGCACGATTACCCCTTCTTCTTTTAAGACGAATAGCTACTCAATCAAGTTGGGAATCAATCCAACGGATCGGCAACGATTGCAAGTTGATTGGCGCCAAAAACATGGGCGGGATATTCTCCATGCCGGGCTTCCCATGGACTCGCCTTTGGATGACAGCTACATGATTAATTTGGATTATAAGGTGATGGGGCTTACGCCTAAAATACCAAGCTTGACGTTTAAGACTTACTATTCGGATGTAGATCACTTGATGACCAATGGCTATTTGCTCCCCACTCCCAGACCTAACTTCAAGAAAGTGGATGCCCGTTCTCCGGTTCATTCCAATACGATTGGCGGGAAGTTAGAATTAAATATTCTTCCGACTAAAAAGATGAATTTATATACAGGAGTGGATGCAGATATCATCCAACGTGATGGCAATAAAAATGTAATCATTCATGTTAGCCCGGCAGGTGTCCCATTGGATCCGCCAAAGAAAAAGCAATTCTCCATTTGGCAAGATGCCCTAACCACCGACTATGGTCTTTTTGCGGAAGCCAACTATCAGCTTACGCAAAAAATCTCTACATCGGCAGGCATCCGAAGTGACTTTGTTTCTTCCCAAATAGATGCCCCGGATCCCGGGTTTTTAGCTATCTATGGAGACCAAATTGAAGCTTCCAACCAAACCGTTTACAGCGGTCACTTGGCAGCAAAATACAGATACCAAGGTCTTCAAATTCAATTGGCTTTGGGACGCGGCACTCGGACACCGACCATGATTGAACGCTATATCTATAGATTTACAATTGGCTCAGACCCAAGGAGTTACATAGGAAATCCAAACTTAAAACCCGAGATCAACAATCAACTGGAGTTTTCCGTAAGGAAGCATTGGCATCAACACCAAATTGGTTTTAGCACTTTTTATTCCAAGATGCAGGACTACATTTCGGCGGTCGTCAACTCCGATTTAGCCATGGGCAACCAGCCCGCCCCGAAACAATTTAAAAATGTCACAGCCAATCAATACGGTTTTGATATTTTTCTAAAATACCACATCTTAACGGGCTTGGATTTCACCGGAGACTTGGCTTACACCAAAGCCACTAACGAGACCTTAAATGAACCGTTGGCGCAAGTCGCTCCAATGAGCGGACATCTCGGATTAAAGTACGAAACCTCCAAATACTGGCTGGATTTACGCACCCGAATGGTCGCCACTCAAAAGGATTTTTCTCCGAGCTTTGCCGAAACAGAAACACCCGGTCACACCACCATAGATTTTAGAACCGGATACAAAATTAAAGGATTCACTGTCGGCGCTGCCGCACTCAACATCCTAAACGAAACCTACTACAACCACTTAAACTTCTCCTATAAAAATGCCAACGAACACCAAGGAAAAGTTTTTGAGCCCGGTCGTAGTTTTAGTCTTTTTGCTAAGTTTGAATTTTGATTGATTGATGCCTGCGGCGTTTGGATGCCTTTGGTGTTCAGATGCCTGCGGGCGTTCAATTTGCCTTCGGCGTTCAAGGGGCTTTCGTGTTTTTCGTGTCTTTCGTGGTTAAAAATAATCTTGGTGGTTTATTCTTGGCTTTG
>JALVCY010000258.1 GCA_027009605.1 Saprospiraceae bacterium | reverse complement strand
AGGGGCTGATTATCATCTAGTTATAATTAATGATTCTTTTTTCTTACAATCAAGATTTATTCTAATTTTTTATGTTAAATCAGTTTGTTATTTATCGAAATATAGGGGACAAAACCCGACTGCGCCCAAGTCGTATGATAAAAATCAATATGTAGTCAGGTAGATTTTTATTGCTTTGCCGTTGGTTTTCTTTACCGTTGGTTTTAACCAGCGGACAGGAAGCAAAACTATTAGGGGCTTTAGCCCCATTGACTTGGTAGCAGCCAAATTTATTTGGCTGAAATAAGCTTGCTCTCCATCTCCCGAATGAATTTGGAAGTACCGGCGAGATTTAGTGCCAAGCTTTGGACTTGCTTTGCCGTTGGTTTTAACCAACGGACAGGAAGCAAAACTGCTAGGGGCTTTAGCCCCATTTGATTGCCTAAAAAATACCAAAAAAAATGCGGCTAAAGCCGACTTCCCACTTAGTTTTGGTCCGTCAGCTAAAGCAGACGGTAAAAGCTAAAGCAGACGATGCTTAACTTCAACATAAACAAAGCGGAAGTGTGGACAGCCTCCTACTGCGCCCGAACCAAGATATCTAAATTTATTTTTATACGATTTGTGTTAGCATGGTAGCCTTAGAAGGGCAACTTTATGGATTTTACAATTTTTGCTTACCAATTGCTCTAATTTTCTGGACAATTGAGATGGTTTCTTATTTTTTTAGCGTGTTTTCCTAAATTTAAATGTTTTTCTACTCCATAAAGTGTGGGAAATGTCGGAATTATATCTTAGTAAGCTTTGAGCCCGGAGTGGTTTTGAAACTTGCGTCATGGTTGATTCCCGGGGGGAATTTCCAAAATTAGCGTTGATTACGTGATGATTTGTTCGGATGAGCCGATGCCTTGTCGTAAATTTTGAAAATCGCCGGGGGGCTCTATAGCTTGCGGCCGCCGACTTTGCGTTTTTGGACGGAGACTTTGTTGATTTTTTTTAGGTCAACTAAGAGTTTGGCCACACTACCGTTGTTGTAGGTTTTCCATTGTTTGCTATCGTATTTTATGGTGCCCTTGCGACCTTCCCAAGACATGGCTAGGAGGGAATAGTAGCCGGCGCGAGAGTTGTTGGGGCCAAAAGTCAAGTAGCGGGTGTCGTCGCCATCTTCAAAAGCAATAGCGAAATGGTTGTCTTTTTTGCGTTTAATGAAGACGCCGGGCGTGCCCCGTTCAAAAATGATTTCTTCGACTCGTTGGCCGTTAATCATTTTTATTTTTCCGGATGCGATTTGGGTTTCTCCCTTGGAAAGAGTTCGGCGTAAAATGATATCGTCCGATAAATAGAATTGGATGTGGCTTAAGTCATTGTCAGACCAGCCGTTGTTTTCGTATAATGTTTTGGAGAAAACGGTCATGTGGGACGTGCAGGCACTCATGGAGAAAAGAATGAATAGGCCTAAGATGATTAGTTTGGAATGTAGTCCGGTCTTATTTTTCATGGTTTTATTTATTGGAAGTTCGTTAATCTGTGTTTGGTGTATGGCAAATATAAAGGGAGATGAATAAGGATTCTTGTTTTTAACAGACTTTAAGATTTATTTATGGGTGTTTAAGGGTTTGTTAACTGTCTTTGGTCTTTGGGGCGCGCCTGTGGCGCTTTTGGTCTTTGGCTTCGGTAGTGGATTGTTCTTGGCTTCATTGCTGAATATTTTGTAAGTTGAAGAAGTTGATTCGCTGCGCTAGTTGATTCGCTCGCAAGCTTCGCTAGTTGAAGAAGTTGAGACGTTCGCCTACGGCTCACTAGGTTGAGACTGTCCCGATTACTATCGTGGATATGGACTTCGTGGTTGAGTGCTTCGCAGGTTGAGACGGTTTGGTTTTTTGATTGGGATTTTACTTCATCATTCGACGTTCGGGATTCTGTATTCGATATTCTGTTAGTTGAGAAAGTTGAAAGAGTTGATTCGCTCGCGAGCTTCGCTAGTTGAAGAAGTTGAGACGTTCGCCTACGGCTCACTAGGTTGAGAACTCGTCCTATGACTTCGTGGTTGAGTGCTTCGCAGGTTGAGACGGTTTGGTTTTTTGATTGGGATTTTACTTCATCATTCGACGTTCGGGATTCTGTATTCGATATTCTGTTAGTTGAGAAAGTTGAAAGAGTTGATTCGCTACGCTAGTTGATTCGCTTGCAGGCTACGCTAGTTGAGGGATATGGGTTTTTGATTGGGATTTTACTTCATTATTGAGCTTGCTCCGAAAAGTCTAGTCTTTGAGATGGTTGGAAAAATTGCCAAATTTTATTCGGGATGCATGTATTCTGTTCTATTGTTGAGTTTACTCCGAAAAATTGGAAGTTAGAATTTTACTTCTGAGACGACAAAATTTTATTTGAATTCTTTATAACTAGTGCGACCGAGACAAGGTGTCGCCCCGCTGGGGCTTCTAGTATCGTCGATGTTGTCTGTTACAAAGGTGTCGCCTCTACGGGGCTGACAATAGAGAAAATAGCCGAAATATCTATGCTTGAGCCCCATCGGGGCGACATCTTTGTAAAGACTAAAATAGTAGAAATATAGCTCCGTAGGAGCGACACCACGCTGCACTATGCAATGTAGCCAAATAAAATTTTGTTCCGTGCTTTAATTTCTAGCGGAGTGGACTTTTCGGAGTGGACTCATTGTTGAGTTCACTCCGAAAAGTCTGGTGTAGTGGTTTGCTCTTGAGTCCACAAAATTTTATTTGGATTCTTTATGGTAACTAGTGCGACTGAGACAAGGTGTCACCCCGCTAGGGCTTCCTGTATCGTGCGATATTGTCTGTTACAAAGGTGTCGTCCCTACGGGGCTGACAACAGAGAAGGCACAGCCTAGATACATAAGCTTGAGCCCCATCGGGGCGACATCTTTGTAAAGACTAAAATAGTAGAAATATAGCTCCGTAGGAGCGACACCACGCTGCACTACGCAATGTAGCCAAATAAAATTTTGTTCCGTGCTTCAATTTGATTATCAGTGCTTTCAGTTGGGCAGTTGAACGATTGAACAAAATCTCCAAACAGAATAAAATTTGGAAGTTTTGCATCAGAATACTTTTAGGAGTAAGCTCACCGGTCTAACGGGTAGGCAGCCAAGAGTGCGCCCCCTTGAACGCCGAAGGCAATTGAACGTGCGAAGCACAATTTGAACGTCCGAAGGACAAATTGAACGCCAACATATTGATTCCCAGTACTTTCGACTGAACAGTTGAACGATTGAACGAGATTGTCAAACAGAATAAAATTTGGTAGTTTTGTATCAGAATACTCTTCGGAGTAAACTCATAGTTCGATATTCGATATTCTGTTAGTTTTTTAGTTGATTATTGAATGGGAGTGACTTTTAAGGTGTCATTGGTTTTTTGCGCAAGCTGATGGATGGGTAATTGAAGGGATGGGTGAATCAAGTTAGGGGCTATTTCCGCAAGGGGAATGATGGCGAAATTGCGATTGATTAGTTGGGGATGGGGGATTTTGAGATGGGCTTTGTCTAGGAGCAGGTCGTCAAAAAGTAGGATGTCAATGTCCAAGACTCTGGGCTGCATGTGTGAGCCCGGCCGGCGACCGGCGTCTTTTTCAATGGACTTTAACTGGATGAGTAGTTGGTCAGGAGTAAGGGTGGTTTGGAGTTGGATGGCTTGGTTGTAGTAATCATCTTGGTTTTTTACGCCCCAAGGTTCGGTTTCATACATAGAAGAAACTTTGGTGATGAAGCCCACTCTTTTGCTGATTTGATAAACGGCATACCATAGATAAGTAGCTTTGTCCCCGATATTAGATCCGGAAAGTAAATAGACCGTGTGGTAATCCTTCATATAAAGAAATTTGCGGCACAAATGTATTGCTTTCTTGGAAAATAGCCAAGTGTGCAAGGACTTAACTTTTGGACGGGAGGCATGGTGTCTGTTGGCTGCTTAATTGGTGGGCTTAGTGCGAAAAGTGGTTCAGCCATTTTTCCTGTGGAAATTTAATTTTGTTACCTGTGACCAAAGGGCACGTAAAAAACTAAGCCACCGGAATGATGCTATTTTGCATTCTGGGCAGTCGAAGCCTCCATAATATTGGCATCAATGAACAGGTAACTTTTTCCGGAAGGAGAAGAGTTGTCATAGATTAATACGGTAATGGGAGCGTCATTTTTGATTAGGCCGGTGTTGATATTCAACAATAAGGTGTTTGTTTCATTTTTTTGAAGAGGGGCGTCCGGCTTTTTTACGGTGACACAACCACAATTGGACTTGATGTCTTTGATGACGTAGGGGACAGAGGAAGTGTTGATGTATTTGAAAGGGAGAAATAGGATGTCACCCTTGGTTACATTATCGAGTTGGTATCTAGGATTAGACCAAAAAACATCTGCTTTAGGGGTTTTGGGTTTTCTTTTTATGTTTTCTCTAGGTTCCATCCGGAGCTTTTCTCCATAGTTGATGAGTCTGGCCAACTGTTCATCGGTGAGATGCTTAGCAAGCTCATTTAAATCAGAAATCAAGATGGTTTTGGTTTGAGCATGCGCATAAAAATGCAAAATGCTCAACATTGCGGCAATGATGAACTTGTGTTTCATGGTATAAAGTGTCTCTAACGTGTTGGCGAAGGTGATTCTTCATATAATTTACATGAAAATTCACCATTTGTTGCACAAAGGTAGGTAAAAGTGGGGAATGTGTCAATTTTGGTTAATTTGTTTGGGGGCTTGAGGGGATTGGGGCTTGCCGGTTGGGTGTTTGGGGCTATGTAAATGTATTGTTGTTGTCCCCTAAATGGCCACGATTTCGTAGGGACGCACGGCCTGCGTCCCTACGAAATCGTTCGTCCATAGAACCATTTATTAGACGTCAATATTAGCGTATTGGGCATTTTGTTCGATGAATTCTCTTCTTGGTGGTACTTCTTCGCCCATGAGCATGGTGAAGGTACGGTCAGCTTCGATGGCATCGTTGATGGAGACCCGTTTTAGGATTCTCGTATCGGGATCCATGGTGGTTTCCCAAAGTTGTTCGGCGTTCATTTCTCCCAGACCTTTGTAACGCTGGATTTTAACGCTGTCGTCTTTTCCTTTGCCCAGTCTTTCCACTGCTGCTCTGCGGTCATCTTCATCCCAACAATATTGGAATTGTTTGCCTTTGGACACCCGGTAAAGCGGAGGTGCAGCGATATAGATGTTTCCATTTTCTATCAGCGATCTCATGTACCGGAAGAAGAAAGTTAATAACAAGGTCTCAATATGGCTACCATCTACGTCGGCATCACACATGATGATGGTTTTGTGGTATCGAAGTTTTTCGGTGTTTAGGATTCGTTGGCCTTCTTTTTCTTCGATACTGACACCGAGTGCTGTGAAGATGTTTTTGATTTCTTCATTTTCATAAATCTTGTGCTCCATGGCCTTTTCGACGTTGAGAATTTTTCCCCGCAAGGGCATAATGGCTTGGAACATCCGGTCACGGCCTTGCTTGGCGGTTCCTCCCGCAGAGTCCCCTTCCACAAGATAGATTTCGCATTCTTCGGCATTTTTGGAAGAGCAGTCGGATAATTTTCCCGGAAGGCCGCTGCCTGTCAATACATTTTTACGCTGGACGAGCTCTCTGGCTTTGCGTGCTGCATGCCTTGCGGTGGCGGCGATGATGACCTTGTCAAAGATGCGCTTGGCTTCTTGTTTGTTTTCTTCAAGGTAGTAATTGAGATGCTTGGAGACGGCTCTGGATACAATGCCTATGACTTCGGAGTTTCCGAGTTCTTCTTTGGTTTGTCCTTTAAACTGGGGTTCAGGCACCTTAACAGAAACAATAGCCGTCAAGCCTTCAGCAAAGTCTTCACCGGAGACCTTAAATTTTAATTTTTTGAAGTATCCGTTTTCTTCGCCATAATTTTTGAACACTCTTGTCAAAGCACGTCTAAATCCGCTGACATGGGTGCCCCCTTTCCGGGTGTTGATGTTATTGACATAGGAGTAGATATTTTCGGTGTAAGCCGTGGTGTATTCCATGGCTACTTCGATTTCTACATTGTCTTCTTTGCCTTTGATGTGGATGGGCTTGGAGGTAATGACCGTTTTGTTTTCGTCCAAATATTGGACAAACTCACTTAATCCCCCTTCAGAGAAGAATTCTTCAAACTTGGGTTTGCCATCAACCAAGACTCTTTCGTCCGTCAGCGTAATCCGTAAGCCACTATTCAGGTATGATTGCTCCCGGAGTCTATGGGATAAGACTTCATAGACAAATTGGTCGGTCTCCATAATGGATAAATCCGGCTTAAAGGTGACTTTCGTACCGGTTTTGTCTGATTTACCGACTTCTTTGACGGGGTAGAGTGGTTTTCCTTCACTGTATTCCTGTCGGAAAATTTTTCCGTCTCGCTGCACTTCTACGAGTAGGTGGGAGGAAAGGGCGTTGACACAACTGACGCCTACACCGTGCAAACCACCGGATACTTTATAGGTGTCTTTGTCAAATTTACCCCCAGCGTGTAGGACTGTCATGACGACTTCTAGGGCTGATTTGCCTAGTTTTTCATGCATTCCGGTGGGGATTCCACGTCCGTCATCAGCTACACTTAGCGTGCCGTCTTTGTGGATAATGACGTCAATGGTGGAGCAGTGCCCGGCCAAATGTTCGTCAATAGAGTTGTCCACCACTTCATAGACCAAATGGTGCAAACCATCAATATCTGTGGTGCCAATATACATTCCGGGGCGCTTGCGAACGGCTTCTAATCCTTCTAAGGCCGTAATGTTACTGGCACTATAATTTTGTTTTTTGTCTTCTTCTTTTGACATGTTTCGTTGTTTTTTTGGATAAATCTTGTGCTGATATGACCCATCCACACTAATTGGCAAAGGTAGTAAAAAAAATGGAATATTCCGGTTTTTTGGAGGGAAAGTTTTTTTGGTCTTTGGTCTTTGGGGCGCGCCTGTGGCGCTTTTGGTCTTTGGCTTCGTGAGTGGTTTGTTTTTGGCTTCGTTTACTTCGTTATTCGATATTGGGGATTCTGCATTCGATATTCTGTTAGTTGAAGAAGTTGAAGAAGTTGATTCGCTCGCAAGCTTCGCTAGTTGAGAAAGTTGAGACGTTCGCCTTTGGCTCACTGGGTTGAGAACTCGTCCCGATTACTATCGTGGATTCGGACTTCGTGGTTGAGTGCTTCGCAGGTTGAGACAGTTTGGGTTTTTGTGGGGATTTTACTTGGCATTTGATATTTGGCAGTTACAAAGGTGTCGCACCTACGGGGCTATCCGTTAAACCGTTCAATATGTGCTTCGCACGCCCGCCTGCTGCCGGCAGGTTCAAATTGCCCTTCGGGCGTTCAACTGCCTTCGGCGTTCAAGGGGGATGCTCTCTTGGCCGCCTACCCGTTACACCGTTACATCGTTATACCGTTACACCGTTAATTGGTTGAGACGGTTTGGGTTTTTACTTCGATATTCGATATTCGGGAATCTGCATTCGATATTCGGTTGGTTGAGAAAGTTGAGTCGATTGCTTGATGTTCGCCGGTAGCCATGAGTGGTAGGGCTAGAAAAAAAAACACCTTCAAGATTTCTTGAAGGTGTTTTTTTGTAACTGTTTAGGTGCCCCAATTTTTAGATAGAAAATAGGCATTTTTGTGGATGTTGACGTAGGGGCGCACGGCCGTGCGTCCCTACGTGAGAAAATTTTAGCAAAAACAGGCGCAAAAAGGGCATTTTCTAGCAAAAATTAGCGGGTGGCTAAATAGTTACGTTTTTTTTCATTGGTCTTGGCAGCCGTTAGACCGCTGTATCGAAAAACCGAGATACCGTTAGTTATAGCTTGATGAAGCGTACGGTTTCTACAAAGTTGCCATTGGCAACTCTTGCTACATACTGTCCTTGTGCAAAGGTTGATGCGTCAATCTCCAAATTCGTAGAACCCGGCTCAATCACTTCGCTATAAACCTTCTGACCGACTAAGTTATAGATAGTCACACGCCCTACGCTTTCCATTGGCTCTAAGCTCAAAGTCATCAAGTCTTTGACTTGAGTCGGACGGATAGTGGTCGTACCTGCTCCCTTGAAATCTACACTAACAACATCAAAAGACGCTGATTTTCCGTCGTAGTCGGTTTGACTTAGGCGGTAGTAGTTGGTGCCGCGCATGGGGGTGTGGTCGATGAACTCGTACTTCTGAGTCGTCGTGCTATTGCCTGCTCCGGCAATCTTGCCAATGACTTCAAAACGCTGACCGTCTTTGGAACGCTCTAGGTTGAAGTAGTCGTTGTTGGTTTCTGTGGCTGTTGTCCAAGTTAGGGATACTTGGTTGTTATCCAAATCACCATTGAATGAAGCCAATGTTATTGGTAAAGGAGAACCCTGAATTTGAAAATTATCAAACTGTGCATCATCACTCCCGCCATTTTGTTTGACGGACAAAATAATTCTTACAGTTCCAGTACCATTAGGTATATTAATAGTTTCTGTTCCATTAACACTTAGATTAGAGTTCCCGTCAACCAGCAGTACTTCACCTTGACTTGCATCATCAATAAAAACTTCATATTTTACGTCATCCCCATTATCAAATCCATTCACATCGTAATCAAAAGACAGTGTAATACTCTGATATGCACTTACGTCTACATTCGGGAACGTCAAAGAGCCCCAATCACCAACAGCTGTACCACCATTACTATTGGCTAAATCCTGAACATACCATTCTTCCGAAACTATATCCCAAATGTCACTACCAGTATTGAAGGCCGCTGGATTTGGCGTATAAGACCAAGTATTTCCTGCACCAAAATCTTGAATTGCGATTTGCGCAAATATTGAAGCACTAAAGGCCACAAAAAGCCCCAAAAGTAAAAATTTCTTCATTGTTGTCGTTTTAGAAAAAGTTAGAAAAAGTTTGAATGATGACAAAGGTAGGTCAAGAAAAGGAGAAAACAAAGGGAAATAGGTTGAAAAAAAATAAAATTTGAGTAAAAGTGACATAGTAAGACTATTGTTTTTGTAAGTGGTTGATTATTAGGGGGTTGAGAAGGTTGAAGAAGTTGATTCGCTGCGCTAGTTGATTCACTTGTTCTTCGGACTTCGTTTGTTGAATCGCTGCGCTAGTTGAAGAAGTTGAGGAGTTTTAGAGTTTGACTAAACAAAAAACAAGCTGCCGGCTAAAGGATTAACGGAAAAAACCTATCTTTACCCCAAATAAAATACCATGCAAAAACTCCTAGTAGCTAACCGGGGCGAAATCGCTCTCCGTATCATGCGTACCACCCGAAAAATGGGGATTCAGACCGTGGCCGTCTATTCGGAAGCGGATAGAAATGCGCCTTTTGTGCTCTTTGCGGATGAAGCTTATCTGCTGGGGCCGCCGCCTTCCAACCAGTCTTATTTGCTGGGGGACAAAATCATTGATATCGCCCTAAAAGCAGGAGCCGATGGCATCCATCCGGGCTATGGTTTTTTGAGTGAGAATGCCGTTTTTGCGCAAGCAGTGACGGATGCCGGGATTTCATTTGTAGGGCCTAGTCCCCATGCGATGCGGATTATGGGTAGTAAATTGGCGGCGAAGGAAGCGGTCAAGGGCTATGATATTCCGATGGTGCCGGGGACGGATACGGCAGTGACAGATATTGCGGAAGCCAAAAAACTGGCGGACGAGATGGGCTACCCGGTTCTTATCAAAGCTTCGGCCGGTGGGGGCGGCAAAGGGATGCGTATCGTCGATAAACCGGCTGATTTTGTGTCGATGATGGAGCGGGCACAGAGTGAAGCGAGAGCGTCTTTTGGGGATGATGCTGTTTTTGTGGAAAAATATATTGTCTCGCCTAAGCATATTGAGATTCAAGTCCTTGCGGACAAACAGGGAAATACTTTGCATCTTTTTGAACGGGATTGTTCGGTTCAGCGGCGGCATCAAAAGGTCGTGGAAGAAGCACCTAGCGCCATCCTAACTCCTGATTTGCGGCAACGCATGGGGCAAGCCGCCATCAATGTCGCCAAGGCTTGCCAATATGAAGGCGCCGGTACGGTGGAATTTTTGGTCGATAAAGACCGTAATTTTTATTTTCTGGAGATGAATACTCGACTCCAAGTAGAGCATCCCGTTACCGAAATGATTACCGGATTGGATTTGGTCGAACAGCAAATTAGAGTCGCCGACGGGCAGCCCTTAGCTTTTGCGCAAGCCGACCTAAAAATACATGGCCATGCCTTTGAGTTGCGGGTTTATGCGGAAGATTCTGCCCATGATTTCTTGCCAAGCACAGGCACATTGACCACCTACCAAGTCCCTGAAGGAGAAGGAGTTAGAGTCGATGATGGATTTCGGGAAGGGATGGACATACCGATTTATTACGACCCGATGATATCGAAATTAGCGGTCTGGGCACCGACCCGAAAAGCGGCAGCCCAAAAGATGTTGCAAGCGATTAATGAGTATCAAATCAAGGGCATAGAAACGACCTTGCCTTTCGGAAAATTTGTATTCAGGCATCCCGCCTTTTTGAGTGGGGAATTCACCACCCATTTTGTCAAAAATTATTTCAACCAAGAGCAGGCCGAAAAGCAAAATGAACAAGCCGCACACCTAGCCGCCAAAGTAGGCCTCCACCTATACCTAAAACAAAAACGGATATTAAAGTAGGGGCGAACCTTGTGTTCGCCCGGCGAATCAAGAGTTCGCCCGGCGAATCAAGAGTTCGCCCGGCGGATCAAGAGTTCGCCCGGCGGATCAAAAGTTCGCCCGGCGAATCAAGAGTTCGCCCGGCGAACCAAGAGTCCACCCGGCGAACCAAGAGTCTGCCCACACAAAGACGGATTCCAATTTCGCCCACACAAAGGCGAATCAAGAGTCCACCCCAAGCCCCCCAATCAAAAAGAACCCCACAAGGGCGAATTACCTTCGCCCCCACAAGAAAAACAGAATGCCGAATGCCGAATATCGAATAATGAAGTACAAAGCCAAAAAACCACCGATTTTCAAAATCTACGACAAGGCACATACCCGACATCCAATGTGACGAACCAATGCCGCCAATCACATCAGATTTTGGAAATCTACGACAAGACACAAGCACAACGTAAAAGAAACACAACATAAAAAAACAAGCCATATAAATGAAAAACAAAGCAAAGCCCCAAAAAGCAGTCATCGCCATAGACGGACACTCCGGTTGTGGGAAAAGCACTTTGGCCAAGAGTCTAGCCAAGAAAATCAACTACCTATACATAGACACCGGAGCGATGTATCGGGCCATCACCTGGTATTTGCTCGAAAACAAAGTGGATATCTCCGACGAAGAGCAAGTTGCCCAAGCCATTGAGCCACTAGCCATCACCTTCGTGAAATCCGAAACCGGCAATCATGTAGCCGTCAACGGTGAAGATGTCGAAAAGTATATCCGCTCGATGGAAGTCTCCAAATCTGTTAGTCCGGTGGCCGAATTGAAGGTGGTAAGAGATAAATTAGTGGCCTTGCAACGGCAAATCGGCCAAGACGGCGGCGTAGTCATGGATGGGCGGGACATCGGAACGGTCGTGTTTCCGGATGCCGACCTAAAAATATTCCTAACCGCCGACGTAGAAACCCGTGTCGCCCGCCGTGTCGCCGAATACTTGGAAAAAGGCCAAACCATCTCCTACGATGCCGTCAAAGAGAATCTGACTTTGCGGGATCATATTGATTCTACCCGGGAGATTAGCCCTTTGCGGCAGGCGGAGGATGCGGTGGTGATTGATAATTCTCATTTGACGAAGGTAGAGCAGTTGGAACAGGTGGTTGGGTTGTTGCGGGAGCGGGGATTTGCGGTATAGGTAGGGCAAAGGCATGTCTTGGCCCTACCACATTTTCATCATCGTTTCTTGGTGACATGCCCAAAGTTAATTACCTTCACGCATTATTTTTTTTGCGCAAGCAATTAGACCAAAATAAAATCCAATGCAAATAGATATTGACGGCCTTCAGGCATTTTTTACAGCAGAAGAATTGTCCCGGATGGCCACCATGACAAAGGCGGTGACCAAAGATTTGGACAAGGGAAAAGGAGCCGGTGCGGAGTTTACCGGATGGGTGAATCTTCCCGAAAATTACGATAAAAAAGAGTTTGCTCGCATCATCAAGGCGGGGAATCGCATGAAACGCCATTCGGATGCGGTGGTCGTGATTGGGATTGGGGGCTCTTATTTGGGGGCGAAGGCGGCTTATGAATTTTTGGCGCATCCCTTTCAGAATCAATTAGTTAAGTCCAAGCGGAAGGGGCCGGAATTGTATTTTGCCGGCATCAATCTGTCGGCGGATTATCACCAAGGATTGATGGATGTGCTGGAAGGCAAGGATTGGTCAATTATTATGATTTCTAAATCCGGGACAACGACCGAGCCGGCGATTGCTTTTCGATTGCTCAAAGAAAAATTGGAAGCGCAATACGGTAAAAAGCGGGCTGCCAAACGGATTTTTGCGATTACCGATGCCCAAAAAGGGGCTTTGCGCAAGCTGGCCACTCAGGAAGGATATGAGACTTTTGTGGTGCCGGATGATGTGGGCGGACGATTTTCGGTGTTGACGGCGGTAGGTTTATTGCCTTTGGCGGCAGCGGGTATCTCGATTCAATCGTTAATGAGCGGAGCGGCGCAAGCGATGTCCGATATGAAAGCCCCTTTCGGGAAAAATCCGGCCATGCAGTACGCTGCCATGAGAAATGTACTCTACAATAAAGGAAAAACCACCGAAATCATGGTCAGTTTTGAGCCAAGATTTACATTTTTGATGGAATGGTGGAAGCAGCTTTATGGCGAGTCTGAAGGGAAAGAAGGGAAAGGTATTTATCCGGCTTCGGCGACTTTTACGGCGGATTTGCATTCTTTGGGTCAATATATCCAGGATGGA
>JALVCY010000257.1 GCA_027009605.1 Saprospiraceae bacterium | reverse complement strand
CTCTTTCTAGGAACTCACTCCCCAAAATATTTAAATGCCGTAGGGGGGGGGGCTTGTGAAACTCCTACGGGATTTTTGGGGATTTCATGATGAAAGTCTTTAAATATTTTGGGGATTGGGGGCAAGAACTATAATGGAGAATATTCCATACTTCTCCACTCTTAAATCTGCAATTTTAACTCTTAAGTCCGGTTGGAGCGTGCAGGATAGTTGGGTACTTCCGAATTCATTCGGGAGATGGTGTGTAATTTTAGCCAAATAAATTTGGCTCTACCAACTCCCCAAAATATTTAAAGGGCGAAGGGGATTTCCTTGTGAAACTCCTACGGGGATTTTTGGGGATTGCATGAAAAAAGGATGCCTTAATGGTTATCAAACTTATGTTCCAAGCCCACACTAATAGAAGAGAAATCTGCTTCACCATTATTGGTATTGATATGAACACCTAAGAAGACATTGGTTTTGGGATGGGTCGCAGGGGCGAGTGCATATAAATTCAGACCGATGCGTGCGCCCAACCAGCGATGAAGTAAAAATAAAACGTGGCTTTCGGGATTGAATTGATCCCAATATATCCGGTAAAAGGGCTTGTACAAATGCAGTAAGCCATCTACATCCAAACCGGTATGCCCCAACAAAAATTCATGCCCTAAGATGAAGGAAACCGAATAGGGCGTGTATTTTTTGTCAAGGGAATGGTTGGCTATATATGTAGCGTAACTATTGTATTTCCGTAAGGTGAACCCTAGTTTTAGACGGTTGCGCTGATTGAATTGAAAGTTATAATAAAGCGCCAAAAAATTGACTCCATACTTGGGGCCGCCGACCGGGCCGTCTGTGCCCCCAAATTCCTGCAATCCCGTACCGGCTCGAATCTGGATAAACCGGCTTTTGAAGCGTGTGATAGGGTGGTGTTTAGGGCGGATGGGGACTCCATTCGGAAAATACTGAAGACCGATGCTCAGAGCGGCGGAATTGAGCCCAAAATTGGGTAATTGGGTGTGGCCGTTAGAGCCGTGTAGGAATTTTCCCGCAAGGGCGATTTTTAGGTGGTCTGAAATGGGTCTAGACCAGCGCAGACTCGATTCAAAAGCCCAAGTAAAACCCGAGCCAATCGCCGTATTGCGCACGTTGTCCGGTTTGGAATAATGCCTAGAAAAATGCGCTAAACCTAAACCCACTCGTATGAAAAGCGGGGCTTTACGTCTTTTGAGAACGGGAAATTGGACATACGGATAGGCCGTCAACTCACTGCCAAAAATACTGTCATTGCCCATGTTCCAGTAGCCGATATAAAATCCGGTTTCTCCGTTGGGCCACTGACGCTGCCATAGATTCTTTTGTGTATTAGAAGTATGCCAAGCCAACCCGACTCCATAAAGCAAACCGGAGCGTGGATAATTCTGAAAATTCGGTACAACGTGGCCTAACACGATTTCCGGTTGGAAACTGCTTGTTTTTTGCGCAAGCAGACCTTCCGTATAAAAAGAAAGTAAGAGCACTAAAAGGTTGATAACCAATAGCTTATACCTACTTTCCATCGACATAATCTTGCAAATAGGCAAAATGCTTGGTTAACTGTCCATTTTTGGTGACTGTCGCACGCTCAATGATATCGGTATCGGCTTTGCCCAAAATCTCGGGGATAATGAATTTGATTAAGGCTTCCCCAAAGTGCCGGGACGCATCTTGCGGCAATTCGCTGGGCAAATTGTCGATAGTCATCATATCCACAAATTGGGACTGATAAGGAGCTGTTTTTTCTTGGGTCGCCGGATTAAATCCAAAAACAGGGTCGGCAATGGTGCTGGCTTCAATGGTCGAAGGAATAGAAGCCGCCGGCGCAATATCACAGGTCACATCCGCAATGACTTGAATATTAAAATCCTTTTCTTGCATCTCTTCCAAGGAAAAGAATTGTGGAGCCCGTTTGTCGTAGAAGATACCATTAATGAGGATGTCTGCTGCTTGCGCAAAAGGTTTGAATATACTTTTGTATTCGTCAGGATGATCAAAAAAGTTTTGTAATTCAAAAGGTTTGCCGTCTTTGCGTTGGGCATAGTCAGCACATTTTAGTTGGGTAAATACCGGCCCGTCAAAGTCTTTATTCAAAAAATCTTGAGGACTCACTTCTTGTATCCCCATATCTGTCAAAACGGTATTGGCGCCTTGGGCTACCCGTCCACCACCGGTTAATACAATTTTCATTTTGGGGAGTGCCCGGTTTTGGTAAAATGCTTTGGCTTCGGCATAGTTCGTAAATGTATTTATCCGGGGCAAATAGAATGTACCATGCCGCTGGGCATAAGTCCATAACGCATTGTGTGCACCGACCATCCCTGCAAAGACACCAAAAGCCACGAGTCTTTGCCCTTTGGTATTGGTCAAGGCTTCATAGTCCACCAAAGTGATGTTTTTTTCCAAAATGGCCAATAATAATGGCCGATTATAGGGCTGCTTCTTGATGGTATGAGAAAAGAAAAAGTATTTTTTGTTGGGGATTAAGGCCGAAATAGGCACTTCCTTGATACCAAACAAAATATCTGCTTCGGAGACATCATCCGTCAAGGTCAAACCCTGCTTTTGGTATTCAACATCACTGTAACAGCGATTGGGTGACCGCTCAATGACTAAGTTCAAATCATACAAATCTTGTAGCTTTTTGGCTTGGTCGGGAGCTAAGGCAACCCGGCTATCGGGTGGATTTTTTCTTTCCTGAATGATGGCTATTTTCATTTTTTCTTTTGTTTTACTGTTGGGAAGTCAAATTTCTTTGGGGGTATAGTCGCTTATTATGGTGTGATTTCAGAGAATCTTCTGCAATCATTACTAACCGAATACTGAGCGGGGGCAAAACCCGACAGATTTTATCGGAATAGGGCATGGAATTTGCAGTATTCTAATCACCGACTACCACACGGGCAAAGATAAAAAATCTATCTAATAAAGGAGGAATTCTCTTGAGATATTCCTTAAAAATGCCCAATTTGTAGTCCATCTCATCCAAATTAAAGAGGTCGCCTAAGACTTCTAGCGAAACTTCACCCCTAAGTTGTTGATAGGATATTACTTACATATTAGTATGTGGTGTATGTTCTTTCCAAAGATTCAAAATGCCCCAATCTGCGTCCGGTAATATGACGCCGATACTGTTAAACCAAACCGAGTGCCTATGATAATTCCTATTGTAATGGTGTATTTGACTTTGATTTTTACATTAGTTCATGTAGAAAGAAAAGTTGAACACTAGAAATTAATTATTCTCCTTCATAGAAGGGAACTCATTTTTTGGCTCTCACCTTTTCTCTGGGTGGGAGCTTTTTTTGCTTAGACGGCTGCAGAAGTTGAGACGTTCGCCTTCGGCTCACTGGTTGAAACTCGTCCCGATTACTATCGTGGATTCGGACTTCGGGTTGAGCGCTTCGCTAGTTGAGATGATATGGGTTTTTGTTTGGGATTTTACTTCATTCTTGGATATTTGGAGTTCTGTTTGTTTTTAGTTGAAGAAGTTGAATCGCTCGCAAGCTTCGCTAGTTGATTCGCTTCGCTAGTTGAGACGATATTGGTTTTTGTTTGGGATTTTGCTTCATTCTTGGATATTTGGAATTCTGTTTTGTTTTGTTTGGGCGCAGTCGGAGTTTGTCCCCATTAGACACTTTTCGATAATTTTTAATTGGCGCAAGTTTCCGGAAAAACATATAAACTTAGGCTCCTGGTTTTTATTT
>JALVCY010000256.1 GCA_027009605.1 Saprospiraceae bacterium | reverse complement strand
GCCAAGCCGTTAAACTGTTACTCATTTATACCGCCATACCGTTGTTTGCCTTCGCACGTTCAAGGAGCAAGATCTCTTTCCTGCCTTCCCGTTATACCGTTACACCGTTATACCGTTACACCGTTAATTGCCTTCGGCGTTCAAGGGGTGTGCTCTTAGCTGCCTAGCCGTTAAACTGTTACACCTTTATACCGCCATACCGTTGTTTGCCTTCGCTCGTTCAAGGAGCAAGATCTCTTTCCTGCCTTCCCGTTATACCGTTACACCGTTATACCGTTACACCGTTAATTGCCTTCGGCGCCCTCCTGCGGCCGGCAGGTTCAAGGGGGATGCCCTCTTGGCTGCCTGCTCGTTGTACCGTTGAGTTGACTCACTCATGATGATAAGGCCCCCCTTTCAAAATAGAGAAGGCCCGATACAACTGCTCCAAAAACACTACCCGGATAATCTGATGCGAAAACGTCATCGCCGAAAGCGAAATTTGGGCATCCGCCCGCTGATAGACCGCTTCCGAAAAACCATAAGCCCCTCCAATCAGAAAAACTAGATTTTTGGACGAATAGTTTTGCTTTTCCTTGAGATACTGAGCAAAACCCAAAGAAGTGTATGTCTTGCCTTTATCATCCAACAAAATCAAATAGTCTCTACTACTTATTTTCTGCAAGATCAACTCCCCTTCTTTTTTGCGAATATCGCCTTCACTCAGCTTGTTGCTCTTTTTCAAATTAGGGATGGTCACCTGCTCAAACTTGGTCAACCGCTTTATCCGTTCTCCATAGAGTTGCTCCCCTTCACGTACAAAAGAGAAACTCGTCTTTCCGACTTGTAAAAGCTGTATCTTCATATTTCCAAAGTCCCGGCGGTTTCTGCCTCCTAATTAAGTAATGAACGATTCAAACCGCCAAGTTAGGAAATAAAACAAAAATCCCACCAAGAACAAGCAAAAAATCAGTTCATCCCAGTTTTTTGCGGGCGTGGTAGCAGCCAAATTGATTGAGCCGGTTGGTAACGCCAAATTGATTGGGCGAAAAAGAAAGCTAGCAAAAGGGAAGTGCCTCCCCCAAAAAACAATTGAGAAATAAACCATACCTTTGCCCGCTTAAAGCGTCGTGAAGAAGGCTCATACCAATTTTGGTCTATGAAGAAAAAAAGGTACAAATTTTGATTCAATTCTATGTCGTGTGAGCCGATTCACTTGACAGGAGTTACTATAAAAACCGCCCCATGTACAAAAGAAGCAGTGGAATCCTAATGCACATCTCCTCCTTGCCCAATCCATACGGTATAGGGACGCTGGGAAAAGAATCCTATAATTTTGTCAAATTTTTGAAAAAATCAGGTCAGTCTTATTGGCAAATCCTTCCTTTGGGGCCTACCGGATACGGGGACTCGCCCTATCAATCGCTGTCCACCTTTGCAGGAAATATCTTACTAATTGACCTAAAATCCCTAAAAAAAGACGGTCTGCTCCGCAAAAAGGACTTCAAAAAGAGAGATTTTGGCAAAAACAAACAAAAAGTAGATTTTGACAAAGTCCGCAAGGAAAAAACAGAACTCCTGCGCATCGCTTTTGCGAAAGCAGAGAAAAAATATAAAAAGCAATTGGATGCTTTTGCGAAAGCCCACCGCCAATGGCTTGAGGATTATGCCCTTTTTCGAGCCTTAAAACAACACTTTAAGCTCCAATCTTGGCAAGAATGGCCCGATGAACTCCGTAATAGAAATCCCAAAGCATTGGCAAAAGCCAAAAGAAAACATAAGAAGGAAATACGGTTTTGGGTATTCACTCAGTTTATTTTCTTCAAACAATGGGCTGAATTAAAGAACTATGCCAACAAAAATAACGTAGAAATCATCGGTGACATCCCCATTTATGTGGCAGAAGACAGTGCGGATGTGTGGGCGAATCCCGATTTATTTTTGCTTGATAAAACCAACAAACCGATTTTCGTCTCCGGCTGCCCGCCGGATGCCTTCTCGGCAGACGGTCAATTGTGGGGCAATCCCATTTACAACTGGAAGCTGATGAAAAAACAAGGCTTCCAATGGTGGATTCAACGGATTAGAGCGACTTTTGAGTTGTTTGACGTGGTGCGTATTGACCATTTTAGGGGCTTTGAAGCCTATTGGTCTATTCCCGCCGATGCCGAAACAGCCGCCACCGGAGAATGGGTCAAAGGGCCGGCCATCCAACTTTTTGATGCCATCAAAAAAGAATTGGGGCCGCTAAGAATCATTGCTGAAGACCTGGGATTTTTGACGCAAGAAGTCCTTGATTTGAAAAATGCAACCGGTTTTCCGGGCATGAAAATATTGGAATTTGCCTTTGACAGCAAGGAAGAAAGTGATTATTTGCCGCATAACTACGATTCGCATTGTATCGTTTACACAGGTACACACGATAATGACACGGTCATGGGCTGGTTTAAAAACACGCCTAAAGCCGACCGAAAAAAGGCCATCGACTATCTCCGACTGACCAAAGAAGAAGGTTATCATTGGGGATTTATTCGCGGGGCTTGGTCTTCGGTTGCGGTCATTGCGATAGCTCAGATGCAGGATTTTTTGGGCTTGGATGCCAAGGCAAGAATGAATATTCCTTCGACTTTAGGAGGCAACTGGCAATGGAGAATGAAGCCCAACCAATTGGACAAAAAACTGACTAAAAGACTCAAAAAGTTAACCACACTTTACGGAAGATAAAAAAAAATAATGACTAAATTCAACAAAAAAGATTTCATCAAACTTGTCAAGGAAGCCGTCCAAATGAAATACGGCAAATCGCTAAAGGAGGCGCTTGATTTTGAGATTTTTAATGCGGTAGCCCTAGCGACGATGGATCTTATCGCCGACGACTGGCAAAAAACTACCCGAAAATATCGTAAGAAAAAGCAAGCGTGCTACTTGTCTGCCGAGTTTTTGATGGGGCGTGCCTTAGGCAATAATCTGCTGAGCTTAGGCGTCTATAAGGAAGTCAAAGCCGCCTTAGATTCCATCGGCCTGAATCTGAATACCATCGAAGAAATCGAAGAAGATGCCGGACTCGGAAATGGCGGCTTGGGTCGCTTGGCTGCCTGTTTTTTGGACTCCGCCGCTTCCGAAGACATCCCCTTAAAAGGCTATGGCATACGATATGATTATGGGATTTTTAAGCAAAAATTTGAAGACGGTCGCCAAGTCGAATTGGTCGATAATTGGCAAAAATACGGCGATCCTTGGTCAGTGCGTCGAACCCGCGAGCAAGTCATCATTGAGTTTGCCGATGAAAAGATAATTGCGGTTCCATACGACACGCCGATTGTCGGATATGGCACTAATAATATTAATACGTTGCGACTTTGGAAGGCAGAACCATTAGAACCTTTTGACTTTGAATTATTCAATAATCAAGAGTATGACGAGGCGGTTGCCCTAAAAAATTCTGCTGAAGATATTTCCAGAGTCCTCTACCCCAACGACTCCAAAAATGAAGGTAAAGTATTGAGACTCAAGCAACAATACTTTTTTGTGTCGGCTTCTTTGCAGGATATGATTCGAGAGTTTAAGGCCAAGTTTAAAGGTCAACCTGACTTCAAGCAGTTTCCCAATCACTACGCCATCCAACTCAATGACACCCATCCGGCGGTGGCTATTCCGGAGATGATGCGCCTGCTTACGCAAAAGGAAAAACTAAGTTGGAAGGCGGCTTGGAAAATTGTGGTGGCCACGTTTTCCTATACCAATCACACGATTTTGGCGGAAGCCCTGGAGCAATGGTGGAATGGATTTTACAAAGAAGTCCTTCCGGAAATCTATAAAATTTTGAAAAAAATTGACAAGCAACTGGTCGCCGAATTAAAAAAGAAAAAATACCCCAAATCCAAGATAAAATCCATGCGCATCATTTCCGGTGAAATGATTAAAATGGCCTGGCTTTCGATTTATGGAGCGCATACCGTCAATGGCGTCGCTGCTCTTCATACAGAATTATTAAAAAGCACAGAGCTGAATGATTGGCACCGGCTCTATCCCAAAAAATTCCAAAATAAAACCAACGGAATCACCCAACGCCGTTGGCTCGCATTGGCCAATCCTGAACTTGCGGATTTTATCACCAAGTTAATAGGTTCGGATGTTTGGATAAACGATTTGACCCAAATCAAACAACTGGAGCAGTACGCCGATGACCAAGCCATCCTAAAAAAATTCATGGCCATCAAGCAGCAGAAAAAAGTACAATTGGCCAAATACATCTACGAGCAGGAAGGCATCAAAATAGATCCAAATTCTCTATTTGATATTCAAGTCAAGCGTTTACACGAGTACAAGCGTCAATTGATGAATGCGTTTCACATTTTGGATTTGTACTATCGCATCAAAGAAAATCCGTCTTTGGACATCGTCAAACGCACGTTTATCTTTGGCGCCAAAGCCGCTCCGGGTTATGTGCGAGCCAAGTCCATCATCAAATTCATTAACGACATCGCCCAATTGGTCAACAATGACAAAGACATAGCCGGAAGAATCAAAGTCGTCTTTGTGCAAAACTACCGGGTGTCTTATGCCGAGAAGATATTTCCCGCAGCCGACCTTTCGGAACAAATTTCGACAGCCGGCAAAGAAGCATCCGGAACGGGCAATATGAAATTCATGCTCAACGGGACGCCCACCATCGGCACACTGGACGGCGCCAATGTAGAAATCATCGAAGAAGCCGGTTTGGAGAATAATTTCATCTTCGGACTCACCGTCAAAGAAATAGCCAAGCTAAAAAAGAAGTACAAGCCCAAAAAAGAATACAAAAAAGTACCCGGTCTCAAGAAAGTGGTTGATGCCTTGGTTGACTCTACTTTTGGATATACCAACCAGCCGGACATGCAAGAATTATATACTTCACTGCTCCAAGGCGCTTCTTGGCATCAAGCCGATAACTATTTCATTCTCAAGGACTTCGATGCTTATCGCAAAAAACAAATGGAAGTGGACAAGGCCTTTAGAAACAAAAATAAATGGGCTCGGATGTGTTGGATGAATATGGTCAATGCCGCAAAATTTAGTAGCGACCGGACTATCTTGGAATATGCAAAAGACATTTGGATGGTAGAAAATAATGGAATTGGCTGAGATTATTTTTTCGCAGATGTATGCTGATTTTTTTTTCCGCAGATAATACGCTGATTTGCTTCCCGCAGATTTGCGCAGATTAGTTTCCCGCAGATTTGCGCAGATTTTTTTCCGCAGATTTGCGCAGATTTGTTTCCCGCTGATTTGTGCAGATTTGCTTCCCGCTGATTTGCGCAGATTTTCTCCCGCAGATATACGCTGATTTTTTCCCGCTGATTTGCGCAGTTTCCGACTTACTCACTACTCACTACTCATCTCTCACTTCTCACTACTCATCTCTCACTACTCATCTCTCACTACTCATCTCTCACTACTCATCTCTCACTACTCATCTCTCACTACTCATCTCTCACTACTCACTACTCACTACTCATCTCTCACTACTCATCTCTCACTACTCACTACTCAAAAAGCCGTTTTCAACAAAGTACGATGCCCATACCGTTTGCGCATCCAGCCATTGATTTCTTTGCCAAAAGCAGAATATCCAATGGCCTTCAAATGATCTTGCACAAAATGATACACGCTTAAAGGCTTATCGCCCAGATGTTGATCAAAATAATTAGCGAGTAACTTTTTATATAACGCTTTGGTTTCCAACTCTTTATGAATAAATAGATACTTATCCACTTTGGCTAATAATAGCAAGTCGTCTTGATTGGTTACAAATGGCAGCAATTGATCCCAAGCCTCCATATCCACTAACAATAGCGCCGCCGGCAAAGGCTTTTGAGCCCCGGAAAAATACTTAAACAAACGCCGGGCTTCTTTCGGCCATTTCTTTCCGTATCTGTCCTTTAAGATTTTAAAATACTTGACTTTGCCCGTCTGTTTGAAGCTTTTTTCCGCAAGGGAGATTACACGCTTCCGGTCGCCGTTAGATTCTGCTATTAATAATTGGTAGTCTTCAAGCTCTTGCTCAAATTGCGGGCTATTGGCTTGGGACTGAAAGACTGCCACCAACGCTTCCAACAACTTAAAATGTCCCTTGTCGATGGCCAACTGACAAAACTGCCTATATTCGTCTTCTACCCAAGATTCAGAGATAGCCGATACCAATTCGGCAGGCGGTCTCCCCCACTCGACCAATAATTCTAAGGTATCCTTTAATTCTGCCAACGGCAACTGTTGACCTATTAAAACGGCCATGGATGGAGCACATTGGTTTTGTAAGTAAGCGTCCATAGCCATCTTCCGAACCATCTCCAATAATTTATGATTCACAGGCGGAGAAAGCCGTGCATAAATGGGCACAAAACCGGCCAGCATGACCACAATCTCTTCCAACAACTGCGGAGCCACAATAATAGAAATAGCATTTTCTAATAACTGCAACGTCTGATAGAGAGAAGTATAAGGCTTTTTTTTGTCCGGCAATTCATAATTTTTCAAGATAGGCCAAGTCTTCAAGTAAGCTTCCGCAAAAAGCTTTGTTTCGGCGGTATTCCCTTCATTCAATTGGGCTTTTAACTCGGCCAAGACGGTATGAACTACTTCGTTGACAAAATTCAACCCGCTCACCGATATTTTCTTATTCACACTCGCATGCCGAATGACCAAATACAAGAGTTGTTTGTACTTATCCGGTTCATTTTCTGCATACGGGGTCGCACCGGCACGGATTAATAAAGCGAATCGACGATTTTTTCTGGCAAAACCAAGCACTAAGTCCTCCAATCTATCTTCCGGCAACATTTGCATAAAATCAACGACTTTGCGCTTGGCTAAAGGCAGAGAAGTTTGCGGCTTATTTCTAAGTTTCTTTTTGGGCATTTTTTCCGCAAGGGCATAAAAGCCTGATACGATGTGCGGACACACTTCGCCGCCGCCGAAAGTCGCACACTCACAGCCTATTTTTTGAAAGATACGTCCTTTGATGAGCAATTCAACTTCGTATTCCTCCCCTTCATCTTCGACCAAGAGTGACCAAACCCCTTGCCCAATATTGTCCAAATCGCTAATATGCCCTTCCGTAAAAAAGGATTTGGCCTGAGCCACCAATTCTTCGTCCAATTCCCAGGCAAAAGCATCCAAACTTATTCTACACTTCAACATCGCTTGTCTATTAGCAAATAATCCGCCCGGAAGTTCGTGCGGAGTAATTACATCAATTCTAATCAGTTTACGAAAATGAAATCAATTAGTTAAAAACAGTTACAAACCGTCCAAAAGAACAAAGATAGGTTTCTGCCTCTACAATTTCCCAAAAAAACATGGCTTTCGTCAACCGAGTTCCTTTCATTCATTACAATTTCTGCACTTTTAGCACTGAGCTATTTGGTTTTCTCCGTCAATTCTTGTAATATTGAACCAAAATCAAAAATAGTGTCTAACCGGCCAAAGCAACATTGGAAGCAACGCGCACACGAAATTATCTTTGAAGCGGATACGCCCGAAGGAAAGGCGTTTGATATTGGGATTTTGATATTGATTGTGATTTCGGTTATTACCTTAATGCTCAGTACGGTCGAAGGCCTGAATACCCGCTATGCAAATTTAATCAATCTTACGGAGTGGATGGTTACGGGCTTATTTACGTTAGAATATTTGGCGAGAATTATTGTACTCAAAAAGCCTAGCCGGTATATTTTTAGTTTTTGGGGTGTCATTGATTTATTGGCCACCATACCGAAGTACTTGGCTCTGTTTTTTGTAGGCGCCAACTACTTATCTGTCCTACGGGCACTCCGGCTGGTCAGAGTTTTCAGGATATTGGATTTGGCTCCCTATATCGGTGAATCTCATAATTTGACAGCAGCACTGCGAGCAAGCAAAGCTAAGATTTTAGTTTTTTTGGTAGCCGTCATTAGCTTGTCCATAGTTTTGGGGACGGTCATGTATTGGGTAGAAGGCCCCCAACACGGATTTACCAGTATTCCTAAAAGCGTATATTGGACAATAGTCACCATGACCACCGTTGGGTATGGAGACATCGCCCCGGAGACGGGTACCGGACAACTCATTGCCTCCATCGTAATGATTTTAGGCTATGGCATTATTGCCGTTCCAACCGGCATCGTCACCGCAGAATACACTCAAAACCTAAAAAATTCCAAACACAGCACCAACACCCAATCCTGCCCCAATTGTTTGGCTGATTTCCATCATGATGATGCCAAGTATTGCTATTCTTGCGGAGAAGCACTTGGGGATTCGTTGGGTTAAGGCCTCTGCAATTCCCAATATGACCTACCCAACGCCAAGCATAGCGAGTCCCCTTGGAATTTGCAACGCCGAAATCAAGTGTCTAGCTTCCCTTTCGGGAAAAAAAGTGATATATTATTTTTTTCTTATCCTTTTTATTGTAATATATAAAAATTTCCCATATATTTGGCGTGTTTATTCTCATAGTATGTTTGTAGCCTGTACCCCCAATTTCGGTTGGCAGGTACAGGGTACATACTTGGAGAAGCTGAATTTAAAGAGATTCGCAAACAAAGTAATAAGAGAAGGTCAAAAAAATGCCCGTTATCTAATAAAATGAGCACGTAACCTAATTTGGCCTATCACCGTATAGAAGAGTGCGTTATCTTTGACGCAAGTTTTCTCATAGTATGTTTTGATAGTTACTCCTACACTATAAAAAGTTATAGTGTAGGAATTTTTTTTGTAGGTACGTTATCCGACATTCCCCAAAGTTTGCACAAAGCTGAACATTAATTAAAAGATTGATAATCAACAAGTTATTCTGTTTGTTTCGCAAAAATTGTAAAGTCTTTTTTTTCTTAACCCTTTGAAAATTTCCCTTAGAAGGCTACTATACAAACACAAGTGGTATGTAAAAAAATCATATATTTATTTAAACATTCACAACTTGTCAAAAAAACAATGGGGCATGGCGCTCATGAACCTAAAAAATTAGCATCTACTAGGCTTTCTCCACATTTTTATATATGTTTTGGTTTCAAGCTATCTACCCTGTCGAAAATAAAAGGAACCAATTTTTTTCCACCTGTCCCATTAAAAAAAAGGTTTTTCCTACGAAAGCCAAAGCAAAGTTGTCTTTTTAATCGCAAGCCCCCTGCCGATTCCTATCGGTACCCTTTGCAAAAGGGTGTTAAAGGTCAACTTTGCTTTGGCTTAATACTAGACTTTTAATGGGGGGAATCTACTCTTTTCTGGAACTCTCTCCCCAAAATATTTAAAGGCCATAAAGTCCCCTTTTCGCAAAGGGGATTTTTGGGGATTTTATGAAAAAAGTCTTTAAATATTTTGGGGATTCGGGGTATGGTAATCTTTTTTCTCGTCCGATGGTTAAAATAAAAACCGACGATAATGAAAATCTATTTTGCTACACATAATGGTTTGTTTTTTACGACTTGTGTTAGCATGGTAGCCTTAGAAGGGCAACTTTATGGATTTTACAATTTTTGCTTACCAATTGCTCTAATTTTCAGGATAATTGAGATGGTTTCTTTTTTTTTAGCGTGTTTTCCTAAATTTAAATGTTTTTCAACTCCATAAAGTGTGGGGAATGTCGGCATTATTGATTGCTTGCCCATTAGCCCCCACTTACGCACTTCGCACAGTATGCTTGTCTTTTTCTACCGTAATGGTGTCTTGTCGTAAATTTCGAAAACCGATGATGGATTGCTAAGCTCGGAGCACAGCGTAGCACCGATAGCTATCGGTTGGTGAGCCTACCTTCGCCCGACTTACCATCGGGCGCAGTCGGGTTTTGTCCCCCATTTTTCAATTCGTACACTGATTTGCCCAACAATTTGGATAAAGCTATCTATTTCAACCTAATTCAGGGCTATAGCCCCATAAAACAATGCAACAAAAGCCCTAGAAAAAGTTCATTATCCTTTATTTTTACCGTCTGCTTTAGCTTTATACCGTCTGCTTTAGCTGACGGATCAAAACTAATTGGGAAGCCGGCTTTAGCCGCATTTTTATATTTTTTTAGGCAACCAAATGGGGCTAAAGCCCCTAGTAGTTTTGCTTTCTGTGTCCGTTGGTTAAAACCAACGGTAAAGTAAAACCAACGGCAAAGTAAGCCCAAATCTTGATGCTGAATCACGTCGGTACTTCCGAATTCATTCGGGAGATGGAGAGCTAGCTTATTTCAGCCAAATAAATTTGGCTGCTACCAAAAACCAAGTCAATGGGGCTAAAGCCCCTAAGAGTTTTGCTTCTGTGTCCGTTGGTTAAAACCAACGGTAAAGGAAAACCAAAGTATGCCACTTCGATTAAGGCTTCACAGCAGCTGTAATAATATCTTTTTGGGGAGCCGGCCGAACAATAGGAACTTGATCCAAGATAGTTCTTACAGAATCCATATAGACCATATAGGCCGGTAAATCTTCTTTAGCCATTGGCGGCGGAGAAGGGAGCTTTTGACGAAGCGGATCGACTTGACGACCATTCTTCCAAAAACGATAGCATACGTGCGGGCCGGTAGCCAATCCCGTCGAACCCACATAACCAATCACTTGGCCTTGCTTTACCGCTACACCGGGTCGAATGCCTTTGGCTATTCTGGAAAAGTGCAGATATTGGGTAGAATAGGTCTCGTTATGTTTAATCTTTACAAAGTTGCCATTGCCCCTAGTTCTGCCGGCACGAGAGACAACACCATTGGCAGTAGCAAATACAGGCGTCCCCCTGGGAGCAGCGAAGTCTGTTCCCAAATGAGACTTCATCCGCTTCAAAACCGGGTGAAACCTACGGCGAGAAAAGCGAGAAGAAATCCGGGAATATTTTACGGGAGCTTTTAGGAACGCACGACGCGCCGGACGGCCTTCTTCATCGTAGTACTCATTATTGTATTTGTCATTATTGTATTTGAACACATAGTAGGGTGTGTTGAGTTGGTTGTACAATGCAGCTTCGATGCTTTCTACACCGACCGGTTTGCCATCAATTTGCTTTTCGGTGTATAAGATTTTGAACTCATCGCCTTTATAGACGTGATAAAAATCCACCGTCCAAGCCAACACATCACCAAGATAATCCGCCAATTCATCACTCGCACCTGCGGTTTTCATGGCATTCCAAAGATTGGATTCAATCACACCCGAGACTTGCTTATGTACCAGTTCAACCGGTTTGACTGTTTCTTTAATGGAGACGGAATCCGCTAAATCCATCGTAAAATAGTGATAAATATCCGGTCGGTAAACCATTTTTGAAGGAACTTCATCATTTTTGTCATAAGCAAAAGCTAACAATTGGCCGGGACGTAATGTGCGCAAATCAAATTTTTCGGCGCAAGCTGCCACCAATTGATCTACTTTTTCGGAAGGAAGTCCATGATTGGTCAAAATACCGGAAAATGTCTCGCCGCTGCGGATATTGTATTCATCCACACACAAGTCATTAGCCAAGAGCCCAAAATAATACTTATCCGGAGCCTTTTGGACTTGCTTTTGCGTAAGCGTAACAGATGGCTCTACAACCGGCTTCGGCCAAAAAATGTAAAGTCCGGCTACCACCAACAAGACGGTACTAAAAAGCGCTTTTTTGCTATGTACTATGCGGGTAGCTAAAGCTACTGCATTTTTCTTGGTCAATTTTGAAGGCAAGTCCTTCAGGCTTTGTTTGACAACAAGCATCTTTTTGCGTGCTGCACCTATAAACGAATCTTCCATAAGGAGTTTAAAGTTTCTTTTGAGCGCAAGATAGACAATTCTTGGTATTTTAGCCAATTTTTTTCTACCAAAGCCTAAAAATGAAGAAATAATGTTGATTATCAACATATTATATTCCCCCAATACCGTCTGACAATACGATTTCTACCCAAAATAGGTTACATCTTAGCTCAAATACAAATAATAGGTCATGTTTCTTCTGCCTTTGATAACCCCCTAACAGTCAAGCCAATACCATACAAGAAAACAAAAACCGACCAATTCACAACCGTCCGTAACCGAACCTTCTCTCGTTAGAAAAAATACTTCAACAATATACCCAAAAAATCTCAAAAAAATTGGGTTCTAATCAATTGATTTTATTTACATTTGCCCCCTTTACGGCTCTAAGGTTAATCCTTGGGGACATCACACACAAACAGACTCGTTATGTTCGTCTTAATGCTCATCATTTTCGTCATAGGTTATATGGCTATCGCCTTCGAACACACCATCCATATTGACAAAGCCGCTGCCGCCTTGCTTACGGGTGTTTTGGTTTGGACTGCCATGGTTTTTGGTAAAGAAACTATTTTTGCCGGCACTGAAGCTGTCGGAGAGCATGGAGTGGAAGGTTTATCTCATTTTATAGAACATCATTTGATGGAGCATTTGAGTGAGATTGGTAGTATTCTATTCTTTTTATTGGGGGCAATGACCATTGTGGAGTTGATTGATGCCCACCAAGGCTTCACCATTATCACTGACAAAATAAAAACCACTAACCGGGTCAAGTTAATTTGGATTTTAGCGATTATTACGTTCTTTTTCTCCGCTGTGCTGGACAACTTGACGACTTCCATCGTTATGGCTGCCTTGCTCAAAAAATTAGTTGCTGACAAGCACGACCTTTGGTTTATTGGTGGATTGATTGTGATAGCGGCTAATGCGGGGGGCGCTTGGTCTCCTATCGGGGACGTCACCACCATCATGCTTTGGATAGGCGGACAAATCACTGCGGCCAAAATAATCGCAGGTATTTTCATACCAAGCTTGGTGGCGATTTTGGTTCCGCTGTTGATTGTAAGTGTCACCAATAAAGGAAATGTCACTTCTCCAACTGAGCGCGAACACGTCTTCAAGCATGCGCCGGTTCCGGAAAGAGATAAGAAAATAGTCTTTTTTATGGGTATCGGTGCCTTGC
>JALVCY010000255.1 GCA_027009605.1 Saprospiraceae bacterium | reverse complement strand
TTTTACGGAAGGAATGCCGGGTTCGCCTGCATCTTGGATGCCGTCTTTGTTGAGGTCTTGCCAGACAAAATTTCCGATGGATGCGCCTGCTTGATACAAGCCCATATCCAAAGTCGGATTGTCTTCGCCGGCACCTAACGCAAAGACGCTGGTTAATCCGGTGCCCGCATCACCATCACTGTCCGCTGTGTCATCGCCACCCGCATCTTGCGGAGAAACGGTATAGCCGGCTTGGATATCAAATTTGATTTGATAATTGCCTGCCGGCAAGTTTGAGAAGGTATAAATTCCTGCTGCATTCGTTACGGTAGAATCCAAAACCACTGCGGCTCCATCCAACAAATAGACTTTGACTCCGCTAATTCCGGCTTCTACGCCGTTTTGGATGCCGTCTTGGTTGGTGTCGTTCCATACGAAGTTTCCGACAGTGCCTAGGGTGTAGGCCATATCTATGCTGGTGTTGTTTTCGCCGGCAACCAAGGTAATCGTCGCTGTCTGTCCGGTCATATCTCCATCACTATCAACGGCATCATCGCCGCCCGCATCTTGTGTGCCGGTGCCATAACCCGCTGGCGTTACAAACTGAATACTGTAATCGCCCGGTGTCAAGCCGGTAAAGCTATAAAAGCCGGAACCATCGGTCATCGTAGAGTCGATGATGCTTCCGGTATTGTCTTTTAGATATACTTTTACGGAAGGAATGCCGGGTTCGCCTGCATCTTGGATGCCGTCTTTGTTGAGGTCTTGCCAGACAAAATTTCCGATGGATGCGCTTTCTTGGTATAAGCCCATATCCAGCGTTGTGTTAGACTCTCCATCTCCGATGGTGAAGACAGCCGTTAAACCAGTCACCGGGTCACCATCACTATCCGTAGTATCATCGCCACCCGCATCTTGTGGTGATACTGTATATCCTACAGGAGTGTCAAATTTTATTTGGTATTGGCCGGAAGGCAACTGATTGAAAGCATAAAGCCCCCCACCGGCAGTAGTCGTAGAGTCTAAAACAGCGCCCATACCATCCAATAAATAAACTTTGACCCCATCCATACCGGGCTCTCCGCCATCTTGAATACCATCTTGGTTGGTATCATTCCAGACAAAATCTCCAATATTTCCACAAGATTCTACCAAAATAGCTGCGCAACATTGTCCTAAGGAACAAGTTGAGCCATTAGCTTCAGCAGTATAGGTATAAGTACCGGGGGAAGTAGCATCAAAAATCGAATCCGTAGCCCCTGCAATAGGATTAGGGCCGGTACCTGTATCCAAATACCATTGGTAATTCACTAAACCGGTAACACCTGTTAACGTCACGGTGTCTCCCCCAGCCCCA
Organism: Saprospiraceae bacterium; assembly: GCA_027009605.1. Classification (GTDB taxonomy): domain Bacteria; phylum Bacteroidota; class Bacteroidia; order Chitinophagales; family Saprospiraceae; genus HyVt-613. The sequence continues at coordinate 2,391 of JALVCY010000255.1, read as the reverse complement.
CAAAAAGGAATAGGAATTGAAGTACAAGCCGTAGTCAAATCGTCTTCTACCCAATCTCCATTATTCGGAGTGGAGTCAGAATCAGTTTCATTCATAGCTTCCACTTCGGCCTTATAAAAAATAGGACCTACGACTGATGCTATAACCTTAAGCTGGACAATCAAAGAGTCCGTTCCGGCGTCTAGTGCAGAGCCAAAGTCCCAAGTCCCTGTACCTTGATTATAAGATACACCGTTGGGGAAACTAACACTAACAAAGGCAGTCCCTGTTGGTACCGGATTTTTAATCATCAACCCCGTAATGTCAGAATGCCCGTCATTGTGCACAACCAGCGTAAAGCTAACCGTGTCATTAACATTTCCGATTGTCTCCGAAGAAAAGGAGGATAAGGACACATCCTGCGCCCAAATTGAAGAACCGGAAATTAAAGAAAACATCCCAAACAAGAAGATGGGTAGAAATAGGTGCTTCATAATAATTTTGATTTTGTAGAGAAATATATTAACTCTTTTTTTAACGTCATCGTTTTTTGACCGAATATCATGCCAATCATCAAAAAAAGCCATTATGTCCTAGACAAGTTTAAAACATCAGTCCTGTAACTAGGCAATATGGCATTATCAGTCATGATATACGCATCTGAAATTGTAGTGTTACAATTCATCACTTTTCAATAAAGCTTTCTAAAGAGTCTTAAAAAAGCCATTTCCTGATGACTTTTTTGGGGATAACTCCGCTTTTCGATACCATAATTTTCAATAAATAAAAACAAAGTAACTGTTTAGATGCCCCAATTTTCAGATAGGAAATAGGCATTTTTGTGGATGTTGAAGCTACAATTTTTGAAGCGTAGCTGGGCTACGTGAGAAAATTTTAGCAAGAACAAGCGCAAAAAGGGCATTTTCTAGCGGAAATTGGCGGGTGGCTAAATAGTTACAAAACAAAAAAACTCACATTGATGCATTGTACAATAATAAAATGCTCCATTATGCAAAATATTTTTGTGCTAAAAAGGCACAAAAGTGAGCGCTATGCCTAGTATAATAACCAATTTTGTAATGCAGTGCAGTCCAAAAAGATGAAGCATAATGGTGTAGTATCTCTAAATATCCAAAAAACAAAAAAGGCTGCCACCCCAAGGGGTGGCAGCCATATTCAATACGTCAAAAAATCAAATCCGGAATTATCTCACGATAAATCTTTCAATCTTTTGAGTTTCGCTATTCGTAACCTTCAAGAAATAAACTCCTGTAGGCAATTCACTGATATCGTAAGAGAAATCATTTGCACCTTTTGCCAAGCCGGTTCTTACGTCTTGGACGAGTACACCTTGACTATTAATCAACTGTACATTGGCGCTACCTTCGATAGAAGAAATTACTTTCACATTAATGACATCAGAAGCCGGATTTGGACTTAAGCTAACACTCAAATCATTTGGACTTACGGAAGCTGCTAAGCTTTGGATTGGGCTATTATTGTTTCCAACAAAGGCCTGATTAGCATTACAGTCTGCTTCAAGAATAAACTTCTTAGCCACCCACATATTCACCAAAGACCATTTATCATTCCAATTTTGCATAACTACAAAGTCAGATGAAGCATTATTAGGATTTGCATAAGGGTCAAAGTTTACATAAGAAACAGCTTCTCCATTATCCCAAACGAATGTACCTTCATTGGCTTGGTCATTTAAGCCTAGAAGCACCATTTCGTTTACATTGGCAGCGATGAAAGCATTTTCACCGGCGCTGGTAACAGAAGCAATATAACCACCGTTTGCGGCAGCTAAGGTAGCAGCTTGTCCCCAATTCATAATAGCATTAGAGATATAATAGGTATGGCCATTATAACTTCCCACTAATGTAAACTGAGACATATCAACTGAACAACTAACAGATGCAGCATTCACAGTAATCATCTTCTTAACAGTATAAGTACCACAAGCTCCACTTACGCGGAAAGCTCTCAAGATAGTCATTCCACTAGCACAGTCTGTACCACCGGTCTTAATATCCCAGTACTCATAAGTCATTGGAGGACATGCTCCGGTAACAGTCAAGTCTTGGGCGGCAAATTCAGCAGCAGTCAATGAATGATGGACACCATTGGTCAATGCCAAGCCATCTACGTCACCATTTCCGGCACATTGTACGGTAGCAGGAGACATAAATCCATAATTACTTAAAGCTGTACCGGTACTAGTTTCTGTCAATCCTAACGGAGCAACAGGAACACCATCCACAGTAATCATCTTCTTAACGGTATAAGTACCACAAGCTCCACTTACGCGGAAAGCTCTCAAGATAGTCATTCCACTAGCACAGTCTGTACCACCGGTCTTAATATCCCAGTACTCATAAGTCATTGGAGGACATGCTCCGGTAACAG
>JALVCY010000254.1 GCA_027009605.1 Saprospiraceae bacterium | reverse complement strand
TTTAAGCCATTAGCTCTGGATGAAATGCCTTGCTAGGTTAGAAAGGTTGCGACGATTTGGGCTTGTACTTCATTATTCGGCATTCAACCGTTGAGTCTGCTCCGAAAAGGCCGTTTAGCCAAGAATTAAAGAAAGGAACAAAATTTTATTTGTTTTGCTTTAAGTCCCCGCTTCTTAGCGGGATTTAGGGGGTAAAATAAAGGAGAAAACCAAATAAAACTTTGTGGACACAGTAGCAGCCACTACACCCGACTTTTCGGAGTAAGCCCACCCCGTTCTGTCCCAAAACCGTCAACCCTTAATTATTCGATACATTGTTTACGTAAAGTTGTTGTTTGGTGTGATTTTTGATGTATAAATATAGTTATTGAATCATTGAAATTTCTTTGGATTCCAAGCTCTTTGGCAAGGATAATTATCCAAGATATGAGTAATAGATTTAATTCCAAATCCCAAATTTTCCCCCTAACAAATTTTGTGCCACAGGCTGTATTTTATTTTTAATAATACTTAATATGCTTATGGCTAGTGTGATTAATATGTTGACAAGAAATATCTATTTTTCTTGTTGATAATGGTAGTTTTTTAAATTACCTTTGCGTAAAATTACATGTAAAATATACCCTTTTACAGTTAAGTTAAATTACTTATTCTGTCCGTAAAGAAAAAGCTGCTAACATCAATAGTAGCCCCGACCATTTCTCCCATTGGTCAGTAAATTCTCCAAATTAGACTTTTTGCATTTAGCTCCAGAAAATCAAAGAAGAGCTTATTTGCGCGTTTTTCCTGAAGGTAAGCTCTTCAGAAACATTTTTAATCTAATGAATAATTATGAGAAAAAACATTACAAATTTGCGTGCTTGGACAGGGATACTGGCGTTGCTGCTTTTATCCTTTAGTTCGTTTGCGCAAGGAACAAATGTAATCATTCAATCCATCAAGTCAACCAATGAGTCGGCTTGTGGTCAAGGGGATGGTACACTGAAAATTTACTACCATGATACGAGCCCCACGGCAAGTACGTATAGATTGGACTGTAAATTTAGTGATGGTCGTCGTTTTTCCTTTGATGGTTTACCGGCGGGGAATCCTATTGTCGTCGGTAACGTTTTACCTTCGACTTATACTCATTTTGAATTGGTTCGGGAAACCGATGGAGTTCGATCTGCATTATTTGATGTGTCTAGGCGTGTCGCAAATGCGTGTGATGTGAACTCTGCTAATCAATCAAAAAATATGGTAGATGTTGAGAACTGTTATGGTAATACGGTTAGTATTGATATGGATAAAGTGAAAAGGAACTCATACATCAATACTTCTCCTAGTGGGGCAACCTGTATTGCCTATGTGGATGGGGACGGTAATATTGGACCATCCATCCAGACCTTTTGTATTGACCCGGAAAAGCCGGCTCCCGGTGACTATGAATTGGGTACTTTGGAATGGACGCGGGTCGTCGGAATCCAAAATACCGGAAATGATATTACCGAGCTTCAAGCAGAACGTGTCAATTGGGTCTTTTGTCACGAAAGTGATTATGGAGTATCGCATTCTGAGCTTTATAATGCTGAGCAATATGTGATGGACTCTGAATGGGCTGATTGGTCTCAACTCGCACAAGATGCTATAGATGCTATACCAACTCCTCAAGGAGGAATTGCTGATAAAATGGTCTTCTTTATACCTTCTATCACCAATGTTCAGTTTCAAGTACAACAACAAGTTGTGGGAGAATGTCAGCCTTTGTGCGATAATGTGACAGATGCAGGTGAAATTGGCTATGACCAAACCATCTGTGCCGGTGATACTCCGGATGAAATCATTAGCGTCTCCTTGCCATCCGGTGGTACAGGGGATTTGGAATATGTATGGTTGAGCAATACTGCCGGTCCTACAACTTCCGGGGCTGACGCAATAGAACATAATGCACCGACTTATACACCCGGTAACTTGACTCAGGATACTTGGTTTCGCAGATGTTCTAAGAGACAGTATTGCAGCGATTATGATGGCGAATCTAATTGGATAAAAATTACTGTAAAGCAAAATGTGACCGATCCGGGACAAATTGGTTATGACCAGACTATTTGTACCGGAGAGACACCGGATTTGTTGGAAAATATTAGTCTGCCTTCCGGCGGAAATGGTAGTATAGAGTATGTTTGGTTGAAAAATTTGACCGGGCCGACTACGGCTACCGGTGTAGAAGTGATTGCTTCTAATTCGGAAACATTCCAGCCGGGGAGTATCAGCCAAGACACTTGGTTTAGAAGATGCTCTAGAACCGTGGGTTGCTCTGCCTATGATGGCGAATCCAATTGGGTCAAAATCTCCCCTGTTGATTGTACTCCAACCAATAACGAATGGAGCTTTAATTGCGATGACGGGAAGGATGTAGAAGTGATTGGAAAGGGAATTAAGGGCAAATCTTCTAATTTAATTAATTTTGCAAATCCTTCCGAAATATATAAGGTGGTTGTAGAAGTGATTTATAAGTCTTCTAATCCGGGTACTTCGATTGATTTTGTGGATAATAATGGTAATTCATATACTGCTTATAGACAATCTTTTAGCGGAGCGTCTGATGTTTGGGTTTATCGTACCCAATTGCCGGCTGTTAGTTCAGTGAGCTATTCTGCCGGTTTTAGTGATAAGTGGAATGCACAATCGATGACAGCTTATGCGTTTAGGAATGTCGGAACAAGTGTGCAATCTTCCGGAAATTATACTGAAAAGCGAGGTTATAATGATATCCAAACGTTTTCTATCAATATACCTACAGCAACAACTAGTAGAGATGTTACTTTGGAGATTCCGATGTCAGAATTGACTACGGATGGTCGATATTTAAAAATTTCGGCAGATGCAGGAGCGCAGCATGGAGAGTTAATCGAACCGATTACTTCATTACCTGATGGCTGTTGCTTTAAAATGTTTACGGTGAATATTCCTAGTGTTGACGGAAGTGTTTCCAACGTAGATGTGACTATTGATTCTAGAAATAACCAAAATGGTTTAGGCGTAAATGGTCAATCTTGGGTGGCGGCCGGTTTTATCAAAACAACCGTGGAGTGTAGGTCTTGTGAAGTGTTAGCTTCTCCGGGGATGATTTCCGGCTCGTCAGAGGTGTGTAGTGGGCAAGATGCCGGAGTGATTTCCAGTACCCAACCGGCAGTAGGCGGGACTAATCCTATTGAATACCGTTGGTTGAAAAAAGAAGGTGGGGCGTTTTGTCCTTCCGATGCTTCTTGGACGGTTATTGCCAATTCTAATACAGTAGATTATAGTCCGGGTGTGCTTACGCAAACGACTTCATTTGTGAGACAGGCTAGATCTATGGGCTGTGATAATTGGAATGACGAGAGTAATTGTGTCGTTATTGATGCAATTGGTTGTTCTAATTCGATTCATTGTGACAATGATATTTCTGTAACCTTGACACCGGGATCTACCGGACAAATTGTTTCTTGGACAGAGCCAACCGGTTCTTCTAATTGTCCTTCTGGTGGGTTTGCCATTAATCAGACTTCAGGGCCATCTAATGGATCTGAACTTTCTTCGGGGACTTATACAGTTACTTATGAAGCTACCGATAATTGCTCCATGTCCTCTACTTGTAGTACGGTTGTTACCGTCTATCCTGCTCCGACCGGTGATATTACGTTGGATTGCTCCGCCTTATCCAATATCGATGTGACTTTGGATCCGGGTACAACAACAATTCCGGTTAGCTGGACAGA